>JAYTUN010000159.1:0-18699 GCA_043744495.1 Ignavibacteria bacterium | reverse complement strand
GTTCCCGTTCCACACGTGGCTGCCCGATGCACACACTGAAGCCCCAACTGCCGGTAGTATTATACTTGCAGCTGTTCTGCTTAAAATGGGTACTTATGGTCTGCTAAGGTTTTCAATGGAAATGTTTCCAATAATTTTCTTAAAATACGCATGGCTTCTTGCACTTCTTGGGGTAATTGGAATTATATACGGAGCACTAGTTTGTATTGCGCAAAAGGATATCAAAAAACTTGTGGCATATTCATCAGTAAGTCACATGGGATTCATATTGCTTGGTATTGCTGCTATGACAGTTGAATCAATACAAGGCAGCATTATTCAAATGGTAAATCACGGAATTTCAACGGGCGCCCTATTTATGTTTGTTGGATTCCTTTATGACAGATGCCATACACGCGAAATTGCTGATTACGGCGGGATACTGAAAACAATACCTATTTACGGTTCATTATTTTTAGTAATATGTTTATCTTCAATTGGACTTCCCGGTTTAAACGGATTTATTGGTGAGTTTATGATACTCATTGGTTCTTTTAATTCACCACTGCTTAATAATCATACTTATACAATTGTTGCAACAACTGGAGTTGTTCTTAGCGCAGTTTACCTGCTATGGATGTATCAGAGAGTTATGCTTGGACCTATCACTAAAGAAGAAAATAAGATTATACCCGATCTAAACTTCAGGGAAATATTTGCATCATCTTTACTGCTCGTATTTATTTTATGGATAGGTGTTTATCCCAATACATTTTTAAGCAAGTCCGAAGCATCTGTAAAGAAGCTTATTGAGAATGTTGAGACAGTAAAGAAAAATCATATTAAGACTCCATAACTAATTTAAGCAAATCATTTATTTTCTATGGAACCTAATATAATTAGCGTTCTTCCATTTATATTTCTGCTGCTATCCATTGCAGTGCTGCCTTTTATTGCTCCCAAATTCTGGCATGATAATTACCATTTCATATCATTAGGCTTAGGTTTCATTACGGCTGTGTATTATCTCATTATCACAAAGGGCTGGGATATTGCCCACTCTGTAGAAGAGTATATAATGTTCATTTCTCTTCTTACGGCACTTTATGTTGTTTCAGGGGGAATATTTATTGATATAAAAGGACTTGCCACACCACTAAGAAACACTTTAATACTTGCATTTGGGGGGGTTCTGGCTAATGTAATTGGAACTACAGGCGCTTCAATGCTTCTTATCAGACCCTTTATAAAATCAAATAAGCTGAGAATAACAAATTTTCATATAGTATTTTTTATTTTCATTGTATCTAACGTTGGGGGAGCGTTAACTCCAATTGGCGACCCTCCATTATTCCTTGGATTTTTAAAAGGGATACCATTTTTCTGGATAATAGATAAAGTTTTCTTTAAGTGGCTTATCACCCTGGTAGTTTTACTGATAATATTTTATATAGCTGATTACATTAACTTCAAAAAAGCTCCCGCTGAAATTGAAGAAAGGGAAATTAAAGCAAAAGAAAAGCTGAAAATAAAAGGTTCTTACAATTTTATTTTTCTTGCAGTAATTATCGGTTCAGTTTTTATCTCAAAACCTTTATTTCTCCGTGAAGGGATAATGCTGATTACAGCATTTGTATCATATAAACTCACAAGTAAAGAAATTCATAAACAGAATCATTTTAATTTTCACCCAATCAAAGAAGTTGCATGGATATTTATAGGAATATTTATAACAATGACACCTGCTCTTGAACTGCTTAGGGTTAATTCAACTTCACTTGGTATTACATCGCCAACACAGTATTATTGGTTCACGGGTGCGCTATCGGGTTTCCTTGATAATGCCCCAACTTACCTTGCATTTTTAACAGCTGCAATGGGTATATACGGACTTGATATTAATAATATACAGAATGTGTTGGCATTTATAGCTGAACACGAAAAGCATGTAGTGGCAATTTCAATTTCAGCAGTATTTTTTGGTGCTATGACTTATATTGGAAATGGTCCAAATTTTATGGTTAAATCAATAGCTGATAATCAAAACGTAGAAACACCAAGTTTCTTTGGCTATATGTATAGATTTTCAATTCCGATACTAATTCCAATATATATATTGATATGGTGGTTATTTATAGCATAATTTAACACAATCAAATCACTTGTTCAAACTTTTAAATAACTTTATATTTGTATATGGTATCACAAAAGAAATGTAAATGCGGCTATTGTTCAGGCGACCCTATGATCGTTCCCAAAACCAGGTATAATAAAAAAGGATATTTCTGGCTTTCGATGGGTTACAGTGCAAAACCAATTGAAGTTGTTTTCCAGTGCCAAAACTGCGGAGATTTTTTAAATTCATCAACAGATGAAGAAGTAATAGAAAAATACAGGTATAATTCTGATATAGCACAGTAATATTGAATAAAAACCATATATGAATATAAATTTTACCTGTGTTGAAAGATTCATAAAATACGTGCAGGTGGATACTCAATCTGACCCGAATTCGGCTACTTATCCATCAACAGAAAAGCAAAAAAATTTAGGCAAGATATTAGCGGATGAACTTAAACAAATGGGCGTTAATGACGCCCATTTGGATGATTACGGCTATGTATATGGGACAATTGAAAGCAATTCAGATAAGAAAGTCCCGGTAATATGTTTTTGCTCACACATGGATACATCACCAGATTGTAGCGGACTGAATGTTAAGCCAATAATTCATAAGAATTACCAGGGAGGGAATATTACACTTCCCGGTGATAGCTCACAGGTATTAACACCTGATGTTCATGCTGAACTGAAGAACCAAATTGGAAATGATATTATAACATCAGACGGTACAACTCTTTTGGGAGCAGATAATAAAGCAGGTGTAGCTGAGATCATGGATGCAGCAAATTATCTTATTAGCCACCCTGAAATTAAGCATGGTAAGATAAGGATATTATTTACCCCAGATGAAGAAGTAGGCAAAGGTGTTGATAAGCTGGATATGAAGAAATTAGGGGCTGATTACGGCTATACAATGGATGGCGATAAGGCAGGCTGTGTTGAAGATGAGACATTTTCGGCTGACTCGGTTAAAATTATTATTCATGGTGTAATTACACATCCCGGCTCTGCCTTCGGCAAGATGGAAAATGCCATTAAAATAGCAGGGGAAATTCTCGCCAAATTACCCAAGGATAACCTGACCCCGGAAACTACAAAGGATAAAGAGGGATTTATTCACCCTGTTTCAGTTTCAGGATTGACCGAACGTGCAGAAATAAAATTCATAATTAGAGATTTTGTAACAGCAGGTTTAACAAATAAGGAAACCCTTTTGGAAAACATTACCGAAGAAGTATTATCTTCTTATAAAAATAGCAGTTATGAGTTTATAGTTGAAGAATCTTACCGCAATATGAAAGAGGTTTTAGATACAGTTCCATTTGTAACCGAGTATGCTGTTGAAGCGATCAAGCGCACCGGACTTACTCCAATAAAAAAGAGTGTTAGGGGCGGAACAGATGGTTCAAGGCTTTCGTTTATGGGCTTGCCTTCTCCAAACATATTTGCGGGTGAGCTTGGCATTCACAGCAAGCAGGAATGGTGCAGCGTACAGGATATGCAGAAAGCTGTTGAGACCATTATCCATTTGTGTATGATATGGGAAGAGAAGTCATAGAAGAAAAATCATAGGATTGTCATTCCTGCCACGAAGGGGCTCCTTCGAGCGAAAGCAGGAATCTTAAAAATTTAACCAACTATCAAAAACCGATAGTCAGGCGAATTACACTAATTTACACGAATTTTGTTAAAGTAATATCCCTCTTTGATTTTTATCATTTCCCCCTGAAAGGTCGAAGAACTGGCGAAGACATGTGGGAATAAAAAGGGGTCTTAACTTGAATTTTACTTTTTATTTGAGATAATTAAAATTTATTACTTCAAACTTTTCTTTTTTAATAATCCTTCAACTTCAAATGAAATTACCTTTACAATTCCATCAATATTATCATAAACTTCAGTATTTGTAAATCTTAAAAAAGTAATTCCATTTGCTTCCAATGCATTCTGTCTGAATTCATCATATTTAATTTCTTCTTCGGTTTGGTGTGTTAATCCATCAACTTCTATAGCAAGCAATAACTTAGGTGAATAAAAATCAACGATAAATTTATCAATGCTGAATTGCCGTCTGAACCTGACATTATGGATTTGTTTTCTTCGAATATAATTCCATAATATTACTTCCGCATGGGTCATGTTGTTGCGTAGTTTTTTACGGCGTTCTTCAAGGTCTTTAATATTGTATTTTAGATTAAACCTGTTCATAAGTTTTAAAACCCCCTTGTGTTCCCCCTTTCAGGGGGAAATGGATTAAAGGAAAATAAATTTGTAAATATTTTTTTTTGGATTATCTAAACTGTAATCAAAAATTCAAAAAAAGACCCCATTTGTCCCTAACTGCTATGGCAGTTCACCCTGTTAGAAGAAAATGAATTAATACGATTTTTTAAATCTTCTGCTTTTTTATCATTTCCCCCTAAAAGGTCGAAGAACTGGCGAAGACATGTGGGAACACAAAGGGGGTCATTGCTTAAGTGAACCTCTAAACTCAAAATAAAAACTAAAACACTAATCATTGCTAAGAAACCTCTTTATTTCATCCTATAACTTATCCTCACGGGTTCTCGGGAAATGCGCCTTCTTCCCATACGTGGAAATTCATACCGAACGGATCGCTGAACATCATACTGTGCTCGTTATATACTTGAGTTACTGCACAGCCCTCTTTTTCAAGCAGTTCTTTAGCTTCGGCTAAGTTATCCGTTTTAAACTCAAAGAAAACTGAGCCTCTGCCGGCTGTGTTATTTTCAAATACATAGTTAATGCCGTCTTTATTCAGGTATGTGTCATTGCCTTTTGCATCAACATACTCCATACCAAGTACCTTTTGGTAGAATTCCACAGCTTTTTCGTGATCGCTTACCTGTACTGCGATATATGGTGAAAATTCTAATTTCATTTCGCCTGCCTCCATAAATAGAAACCCATAAGGTTTCCATTGGTTGTAATTATTAAAAAATAATTACTTAAATTTACAGATTAATTTAATAAAAAAGTATGTCTCAGTATAAATTTAGTTTAAAATACATTTCGTTTTTTGTTTTATTTTTCATTACCTTTTCAAAAGTACACTCTCAAAGCGAATTTACGCTTCAGGAGGGGACTGTTGTCGTTCCGGTTGAGGGTGACAGAGCAAAAGAGCTGTTAAGTACCGAGGATGATTATACCAATATATTTAGTAAATTTGACATGATGAGCAAGACGCTTTCAAAAAGTGATACGGTTGAACTGCATGATTACCTGAATAAAGCCGTTACTACAGTAAAAATGTGGAGTGAAGATGATAAAAAAGGTTTAATAAAAGTAGTTGAATCCGTAAGGAAAAAGATAAAAGACCTAGGATTAAATCTTAAAATGCCCACAAGGATCGAAGTGTTAAGATCAGATATGTCAAATGAAGGGAGCGCAAACGGATACACCCGCGCTAATTACATTGTGCTGGAAGCTAACATGGTGGAAGGATCATCAGGAAGTTATGAAAGTACTTTTATACATGAATTATTTCATATTCTTTCAAGATATAACAGTGAAATGAGTGAGAAGGTTTATAATTCTTTAGGATTTAAAAAATGCAATGAAGTATCATACCCGCCTGAGATAGCTTCGCTCAGGATTTCAAATCCAGATGCGCCATTTAACAATTTTTATATTACTGTAAGTTATAATAATAAGCCAATTGATGTAATGCTGATATTATTTTCAGGCAGGGAATTTTCAGGCGGCAGCTTCTTCGGCTACATGCAGATTGGCTTACTGGCAGTAGAAGGGGATAATGCCAATAAAAAAGTTATTTATTCCGATGGCAAGCCGTTAATTCTGAAATTTAAAGATGTAAAGGAATTTTATGAACAGACCGGCAGAAATACTGATTATAACATTCATGTTGAGGAGCTATCCGCAGATCATTTTGTAATGCTGTTAAATAAGAATTCAGATTTACCGAATCCTGAGCTTATCGAGGCGATGAAAAAAGCGATGAAGTAAAATGCAAATATTTATAACCGTACACGCACATACCCGTTTAAAGCAACGAAGAATTTTTGAAAGTGAAGTTAATTTAATTTAATTTTAAGAAATGGACATCGAATTCCTGCGAATCATGGTATGGTAGATTTCGTTCTGGATTTCACATTTAGTGCTTTTTGGCATGGAAATTATTAAAAGACTAAAAGAGTTATTGCTACTGTGGAAATAAGTAACAATATTTACACGGTTGTAACAGCTAAATCTAAATATTTTTAATATGAAAATTACATATGACAAAGAAAATAACCTTGCGTATATTTATCTAAACAGCATTGCAGAAAATGAGGTTTTTGAAACCAAAGAAATATCCAATGATGTTAATATTGATTATGGTTTAAAGGGAAATGTTCTGGGGATTGAGCTTTTAAATGCAAAGGAGCAATTAAGTTTATTTGGTTCAAAGATTGAATTTGAAGATATTGTTACTCATAAAAGCGAAATACTGGAATTGAACATAACTTAATTTTTGTATATTAGATTACTTTTTTACTAAAAAAATGAAGCCTTTATTTATCATGCATGCTTCATTTAATTGATAGTTTTATAACAGTTATTTACTTACATTTCCGTCAAAAATACTGTGACTTATCCATTGCCATTTATCTCCGTTTTCTTGCTGGATTATTCTAATTATTGTTTATGAATTTGTTTAATTCATTCTCCGAACAGCGTTTGGAATTACTATTATTTTCTATAACTTATTTTCCTTGGAACTGTGAACTGCCTGATGCCGTCAACTGAGCCGATATAGCCATATCCGCTTTGTTTAACGCCGACCCATGGAGTTCCGCTTACAGCGCCAATTCCCTGGTTAACACCTATCATACCTGATTCAATCTTACGCGCAATATTGAGACCTTTTTTCTTGTTCTTTGTCCATACAGTTGCGCCTAAACCAAAAGGAGAGTCATTTGCAAGCTTAACAGCTTCGTCTTCGGTCTTAACTTTCTGTATTGCTACAACCGGACCGAATGTTTCTTCATTCATTATTCTATGCTTATGGCTAAGATTTGTAAGCAGTGTTGGCTCCATGAAAAATCCTTTGTTGATTTTTGGAATTTTGCCGCCTGTAATGAGTTTTGCGCCGTTTTTAACTGCATCTTTTACCTGGGATAGTACGTTATCTCTTTGTTTTGCGCTTACTAAAGGACCCATCTGCACACTCTCATCATAACCGCTGCCATATTTAAAATTCCTTACACCTTCGGCAACAAGTGTTGTAAATTTATCCGCAGCTTTCTCCTGAACATAAATACGCTCTACCGATACACAAACCTGTCCCGTGTTACGAAGTGAACCATTGACGGCAAAATTTGCTGCTTTTACGAGGTCAGCATCGTTTAGAACTATCATTGGATCCTTGCCGCCAAGCTCTAACACAATGCGTTTAAGCTTATCACCGGCAACCTTCATAATATGCTTGCCAACTGCCTGCGAGCCAACGAATGCAATCATATCAATGTTTGAGTGGATAAGATAGTTACCAACTTCATCTGCACCCTGCAACAGATTTATAACTCCATCAGGCAAATGTTTATTGAAAATATCGTAAATTGCCTTACCTGTTAATGGAACCATTTCAGAAGGCTTGAAGACAACCGTATTGCCTGCTATCAGAGCAGGGGAGAGGAGCGATTCCGGCATGCTAACAGGAAAATTCCATGGTGTTATTACTGCACATACTCCAATTGGTGTGCGGTGAAGCTCAGTTACAAGGTTTTCTTCCTTCAGCATTTCAACCTTTAATGCCTTCTTAGCCTGCTGAATGGTTTCCCTGATTCCATACGCAACAGCGTGTGTTTCGCCAACTGCTGATTTATAAAGTTTTCCCATTTCATCAGTAATTATCTTACCGATAATTTCCTTTTGCTTTACAAAATCCTTCGCGCATGCTTCAAGCATTTTGCTTCGCTGTGCCAGTGTTAATCCTGCCCATTTACTTTGAGCTTTACGCGCTTTTGCAACCGCCTTATCAATATCCTGTTCAGTTGAACATTTTATCTTTGCAAAAACTTCTCCCGTAGCGGGGTTAATATCGCTGATGTATTTTAATTTCATATTATCTTAGGTTGTTATTCCTTCCTGCCCGGCTTTTTCGCGTCTAAGGCAGGACTCTTTATTATTGTAATATTACATTTAGTTTACATATGATGAGATCCTTCGCTTCGCTCAGGATTTGGTTACCTTGCTGCGCATCTGTTTGGACCAATTTCAAGGTCTTCGGCATAATCCAAAGGAATCATAACTCCCGCTTTATTGAATTTTTTAATAGTTTCGTAGTTTGGTGGAGTTAACGGGATACTTGCAGTTATATAATCAATAAATTCCTGCTTATTAATCATTGTTAGAGGTTTAGAAACCTTTTTTAGCTCACCAAGAAACATTACCACAGGGCGAATTTCCGTCTTAGTGAAATGTGACGGGAATATTTTAACATTATCATTTAACCTTGCCAGTATGGATTGTAATGTATCAAATAATATTCCAGCACCCACGAGCGATTCATCTTTTGTACGGGCAAGATCAGGCCTGCCGGGTGATTCTATCAGCAGCAGGTCACCGCAAAGCAATGCTTCGCTGTTTACGAGGAATGAAAGGCTCCCATCAGTGTGACCCGGTGTGCTGATAATTTCAATTTTTGTATTTCCAAGTACAAGCGTTTTAATATCTTTTAATGACTTAAAGTTAAAGACCTTATCTACTTCTATTTCGTTAATATAGTAATCCATATTTAATTTTTTTGCAAGCTCCATCCCGCCTGAAAAATGATCAGCGTGCGCATGAGTATCAATTATGAATTTCAGTTTTAAACCATTCGCTCTTATGTAATCTTCGTATTCATCTATGAATATTGCGGGTTCTACCAATGCAGTTTCCTTAGTGCTGTTATCATAAATGAGGTATGAAAGACAACCTTTACCTATCCTTACGAACTGAATAACCGTAAAAGTAGTGAAATCTATCTTATAAATATCAAAATTCTCATTCCAGCCTTTCATACCTTTTTCCATACTGACTGAATTATATCCCATTTCGCGCAGAATAGAAGCAGCTACCTGTGAATTTATACCACGCGCACAGATAGTAACTATGAGCTTATCTAATGGAAGTGAGCTCAGTATTTCTTTGATAGCAGAGAAATTTCCCTGAGAAATGAGGTTACTAACAGGAATATTGATGCTTCCCTTGATGTTCCAGTCGTTATATTCAACCGATTCCCTGATATCTGCGAATACATAACCGTTTTCAGATGATGATAAATGTTCTTTTACTTCCTTTGGCGATATTAATAAGTTTTCCATTTTTATTATGAATTTTTACTGATTATTACACGAAATTAACAGATATATACCTTAAATAAAATACATTTAAAGTTATAGTATAATATGTAAATTAATCTCATCGTTATATATCTGATTTATTAAATGTGAAATAATATTAATTTTATTAATGAATGACAATTCCTGAGTTTATATATTATATTTGTAATATACGAAGCAGTATAAATGAAAATAAACCATGTAAATTCTTAGACAAAGGAGTTAAAATGTATAAAATATATTTGTTCCTGTTATTATTCTTATTAACTTTTAAAGTTAATTCCCAAAGCGGCAATTACAGTGATTTTCTTCCTCTTCAAACCGGAAATATCTGGGTTTACCAGTGCACTACAAACGGTTCAATGTGCGGGGGCTGTTCAGGAAAAGTAAGAATTATTTTAACAGGTGATACTTTGGTTAACGGTAAAACGTATAAAAAGTCACAAACAATCAGCAGCGCTATATCCGGTGCCTGCCAAATCTGTGGAAATGCAGCAATAATACCTTTATCCAATGCAAGATTTGATTCTCAAAACGGAAATGTTTACCAGTTAAGTTCAAATGGCTGCCAGTATACTCCCGGTGAGATGATGATTGACAGCTTTAAGGCAAAGCTTCATGATTCTATACGGATTAACTGTCAGCCCCCTAATCAATGGCAGGCGTATATTTTATCAGATACAACTAATGCAGTTGTTTTGGGAATAAGCCGGCAGGCAAGATTTTTCAACAATGCAGGATTTGAAGGGAGCCATTACAGAAAATATGCTAAAGGTCTTGGTTTATATCATGCCTGGAGCCAGGGTTTAGATGGCGGAACATTTGTTTGTACCCGCCAGATGATACTTCTTGGCTGTGTAATAAATGGCGTTTTATATGGTGATACAAGTATGATTGTGGGAATACAACAGATCTCATCCGAAATTCCCCGGCAATTTTCTCTTTCGCAAAACTATCCAAATCCGTTCAATCCGGTTACAAAAATAAAATTTCAAATTCCCCTCTCAAGAGGGGTGTCCGCCGATGGCGGACGGGGTGTGTTAACACAATTAAGCATATACGATGCTCTTGGGAAAGAAATACAAATGCTGGTTAACGAACAATTAAACGCCGGAACTTACGAAGTGGAATGGTCCGCCGGTGGCGGAGCAGTTGACTATCCCAGCGGTGTATATTATTACAAATTGTCAGCAGGGGAATATACTGAAACGAAAAAGATGGTTTTGCTGAAGTAAAAATATTAATTTACATGATCACAGTATCTTTTGAAGCCGGTTTTATATAGCCGGCTTTTTTATTTTTGATATTTATTTATATAAATACATTTAAAGTTATAGTAAGTTATGTTATTTTGAATAAAGATATTATCATGCTGAACCTGAACTTGTTTTCCTGACTCGTTTTTGAGTTAAGTTTGTTTCAGTATCTAAAATAAATATTATTAGACCCTGAAACAAGTTCAGGGTGACAGGAATTTGAGTATGAAAATAAAATTTTGCGGTGCAGCACGGACAGTAACAGGATCACAGCATTTGCTTGAAATAAGTGGAAAGAAAGTACTGCTCGATTGCGGTCTATACCAGGGCAAGCGTGAAGAAGCATACAATATCAATAAGCATTACCTGTTCGATCCAAAGGAGCTTGATGTAGTAGTACTCTCACATGCTCATATAGATCATTCGGGTAACTTACCCGGATTGTGGAAAGCCGGATTCCGTGGTGACATTTATGCTACTCCTGCTACGCGTGACTTGTGCTCTATCATGCTTCAGGATAGCGCGCATATACAGACCCGCGATGTAGAGTTTGTAAATAAGAAGAAGGCGAAAAATCACGAGCCTTTATTCAAACCGTTGTATGGATTTGAAGAAGTAAGAAACATAATGACCCTGTTTAAATGTATGCCTTACGGGAAAAAATTTAATTTAAACGGATTTGGCGGAAATGTTCAGGTAACATATTTTGATGCGGGTCATATTTTAGGCTCCGCACAGGTTAGACTAGATATCAAGGAAAACGGAAAGACATATCATTTAGGATTTACAGGTGATATTGGCAGGCCTCATTTACCTATACTGCGTGACCCGGAGCATATTGGTGATGTTAATTTTATGATATCTGAATCCACTTACGGCGGCAGAGTACATGATAAAGCTATAGATATGGATGGGCAGTTACAAAGAGTATTAACAGAAGCGCTCTCACGTGGCGGGAAGATAATTATTCCGGCATTCAGCGTTGGAAGAACACAGGAAATAGTATTTTCACTTTCAAAACTTTTTGCAAAAGGAGCATTGCCTAAGATCCCTATTTTTGTGGATAGTCCATTAAGTACAAATGTTACTGATATCTTTCAACTGCATCATGAATGCTTTGACAGCGAAACTTCTAAATTAATTTCAATGGGTGTTGATGTATTCGGCTTTTCAAACCTGACATACATAAAAGAAGTCGAAGATTCAAAACAGTTGAATTACTTCAAGGGTTCGTGTGTTATTATCAGCGCATCGGGAATGTGTGAAGCAGGCAGAATTGTTCATCACCTGCGCAATAACATAGACAGCGAAAAAAATACAATACTTATTGTCGGTTTCCAGGCGCCTGAAACACTTGGGCGCAGACTTGTTGAAGCTAAGGATAAACCGGGAACCTATGTAAAAATATTCGGTGAAGCTCACCTGGTAAAAGCAAAGATATATGTGCTAAATTCATTTTCAGCGCATGCTGATAGAGATGAGCTGAGAGAATATTTCGATAAGTTCACAAAAGGCTCAATTGAGCGTGTATTCCTTGTACATGGTGATTATGACCAGCAGCAGGCATTACAGGGAATGCTAAATGGAATGAATTATAAGGATGTAAATATTCCCGAAAAAGGTGATGAGGTTGAGTTGTAGAAAAAGGATTTATTTGGAAATCTGTAAATTCTTTTATGTATAAGAAGTATAGGGAAAGTGATTTGTTTACACAAATTCTGAGTGAGTGAAACGAACGAAGAATCCATACATATTTATGAATTTTATAAACCTGTCAGGTTTAGCTTAAAAAAATACTTTTATTTTCAAGAATAACATTTCCTATGTTGAAAAAACCTGACAGGTTTTATTTCTCTTTTCATTTGTTTTTAGGTGTACATGTATTATTTAAAAAATAATTGGATTCTCGCATACGCGGGAATGACCCTCCTTCACTAAGTCTGTATAAATAACTTTGCGTCACTGCTTCTTTTCGGTTAACCGCTTTTCTTTGTGTCTTGGCGACTTAGTGGCTGTTTTTTGACTTTTTGTTGTTTTTTGTGCAATTGAAATTCTTAATAAATTTTGCTATTTTTAAGGGTTATAGTATAAAAAATTGAAAATTATAGTATTATACTTAGTAGTTTATTTATCCTTCAATTTCCTGAATTGTTCTAAGGATAAGGTTGACGGGACTCCTGTGTCTGACAGCTTTAAGAATAAATCAGGCGGTGAAAATACTGTTAAAACCGGTAATACAAAAGTACAAAGTTCACTTGATGAAGTAACTTTTACAACAAGTGATAAAAAAGAAATTTCAGGTTCTTTATATTATTCGGATGGCAAAAAAGATGAACAGCAGCCTCTGGTAATTTTAATTCATCAGTTTAACGAAACCAGAAGTCAGTGGCAGACAGGATTTATTGATTCACTGCTTAACAGTGGGTTTAAAGTGCTGGCTTATGATATTCGCGGACATGGTAAATCGAGTAAGCAGAACGGTAATCTTGAAGACTTGTTAAGCGATCCCAAACAGGCGCCATTAGATATTAAAGCCGTTGTGGAGTGGTCAAAAAAACAAAAGGGTATTGATTCTTCACGCATTGCGGCTATTGGCACATCAATTGGGGGGAATGTTGCATTATATGCAGGATTGAATTTGAATCTCAAAGTACCAATTGCAATTTCAAACAATAAAAGTACATTTGAAGCATATACAGGCTATAATGAGTTGATGATGGGAAGACCATATTTCCCCAAAATAAAAAATGTTTTACTTGTTTGCGGCAGCAAAGACGGTGAGAATGAATCAGGGCAGAAGTGGATACTTAGTAATTTCTGTGAAAAACCATGCGAGATGAAAGTATTTGATAGCGATAAACATGGTAAATTATTATTAGAAGAAAAACCGGAAATAAACGATTTTATACTAAGCTGGCTTAAGAAGTATTTATAAATTCTACATCACGTTTTATATAGAACATTACAATACAGGGATAATTTAACAGGTAAATTTTAACCAAAGGATTTTAAATTGATCAATTATTTAGATTTTGCTAACTCGATTCCGCTTTTAATTATTGCAGGCACGGGATTGATAATAATGCTTCTTGAAACAATATTTCCCCGCTCACAAAAAAAACTCAGCGAAACTGCTATTTTCTATTTTTGCATTGCAGCGTTAGTTGTCGCGATAGTCTTTTCATTTGGCGATATAACAAAGAATTTCATTATTTACAATAAATTCCTCAGAGTAAACACTTTAACTTCTGTGTTGAATATTATACTGCTCGGTGGAATGTTCATAACGGTACTTTCATCAAAGAATTACCTTGAACAGGAAAAGATAAATCAGGGCGAGTATTTCTCACTGTTATTTTTCTCGCTGCTTGGCATGATGCTCATGGGACAGGCAAATGATCTTATTATAGTTTTTGTGGGACTAGAGCTAATGTCAATCTGCTTTTACGTTCTTGCAGGATTCATGAGAAGGAAGGTTGAAGCAAACGAAAGCGCAATAAAATATTTTCTTCTCGGCGCTTTTCTTACCGGGTTTTTACTTCTCGGAATAGCATTCATATACGGTTTTACAGGCTCTACTAATTATTCGGCAATAACAGATGTACATCCTGCCAAAGATACATTTTACCTGATAGGATTAACACTAGTATTTATTGCATTCATTTTTAAAACAGGTTCATTCCCGCTGCAAATGTGGATACCTGATGTTTACCAGGGTGCGCCAACAGTAGTTACAGGAATGATGTCCAGTGTAGGTAAAACCGCGGCATTCGGCGCAATGATTTCATTCTTTTCTATCTTTGCATTGAATAATATACCAATGGTTGTTGCAATGGTTGCAATACTAACAATGCTATACGGCAATGTTGTAGCATTGGTACAGACAAATATTAAAAGACTTCTTGCATATTCAAGCATTGCGCATGCAGGCTATATTATGGTCGGATTTCTTGCGATCAATCAATTCTCAATCAGGGCAGTATTGTTCTATCTTGTATCATATATACTTATGCAGTTAGGAGCATTTATTATTATTTCAATGGTTGAAGAAAAGACATCAGATGCTAATGCTAAGAATACACTTGAAAGCTACAAGGGTTTGGGTAAGAAAAACCCGGGACTATCGGTCTTAATGACAATTTTTCTTTTCTCGCTGGCAGGCATACCTCCCTTTGCCGGGTTCTGGGGAAAGTATTATATTTTTCTTTCTGCTATCCAGGTAAATTATATATGGGTGGCAATTATCGGGATTTTATTAAGTCTGGTGGGTGTTTACTATTACATCAAAGTAATATTGTATATGTGGTTCTATGAGCCTGTTGGTGAAGAAGCAACGGATTTCAGTTCAGATTTTTCATATATTGCCGCAGTAATTTCCGTTATAGGTCTATTTGCATTCGGCGTATATCCTGATCTTGTTCTTAAATATCTTAGAAATATAATCTAAGCATTGGTTTTATATTAAAGCTGTAACACCAAGTATGTGTGGATGCTTCGAATAATATTCTATTGCTGTATAATACTTATAGAAAATGAAATTCATCTATTCCAAATGGAACGAAAGCTCCCTTACTGATGAACAAAGGCTTGAAAAGCTCTTAAATTTGTTCAGCTATATTTTATTACAAACATCGGGTGATGTAAACGAGGCATTAGACTGGCTTGGACAGCTTGATGAGAAGTATAATTTCTTTGATGAGAACTTTTCACTGAGCGATTTTATTGATATGCTCAAAGAAAAGGGATACATTGATGAAACAGACGGACTTTTCACTCTAAGCCCTAAAGGCGAAATGAGGATCAGGCAGGATTCATTTAAAGAAATTTTTGGTAATATGAAAAAATCCCCGGAGGGATTCCACGAATCTCCAATGAGCGGAAAGGGGATAGAGCGCAATAACACAACAAAGAAATACCAGTTTGGCGACCAGCCGCAGAATATTGATACTACTCAGACTCTTACAAACGTATTTAAACGAGAGGGCATTGATAACTTCAGTCTGAGAGAAGATGATATCGAAATATACGAGACAGAAATGCAGACCTCGGTTGCAACAGTTCTTCTGGTTGATATTAGCCACAGTATGATATTGTATGGTGAAGATAGAATTACTCCAGCCAAACAGGTTGCACTTGGACTCTCTGAGCTTATACTTTCAAAATACAGGAAAGACTCACTCAACATAGTTTTATTTGGCGATGAAGCAAGAGAAGTTTCGGTAAGTGAGCTTCCGTTTGTGAGTGTGGGTCCATACCATACAAACACTAAAGCAGGCTTAGAACTTGCGCGGAGTATCTTAAGAAGGAAAAAAAATGCCAATAAGCAGATTATTATGATAACTGACGGCAAGCCTTCGGCGATATATGAACCAGGAACTAATTCAAGGCGTATATATAAAAACTCATGGGGACTTGACCCCAAAATTATAAACAAAACCCTGGATGAAGCTGTTGCATGCAGAAGAGAGAAGATAAAAATTACTACATTTATGATTGCCCAGGATCAGTATTTGATACAATTTATTCAGGAATTCACAGCCGCAAACGGCGGCAAGGCTTATTATTCATCATTAAATGAACTTGGTGAGCAGGTTTTTGTAGATTACCTTAAAAACAAAAGAAGATTTGAAGATTGAAAATATTTTAATAATAAAAATATTCCAAATATTGAAAATTATTAGGTCTAAATATCCAAAGGATTTTGCTAATATACTTGCCATACTATTAATTTTCACGGTTAATATTTTTTCGCAAAGTGATTCATTGACCCCGAGTACTCGGGGTGATTCACTTGTGTATTCCGGTAAAATCGGAAAATTCCAGAATGCTGTATCAATATCTACTGCAAGAGAAGAATTTATTTTTGTATCCGATCTCCAGTCAAACAAAATATTTAAGCTATCAATAAATGGTAAGGAGCTTGCTTCATTTGGAGGCTCAGGGTTAGGACTGAATGAATTGAACCAGCCATATTCCATAGATGCCTCAAACGGTCTGGATGTTTTGGTTGCCGATTATCAGAACAACAGGATAAAAAGGCTTGATATTAATTTAAATTTTATCCTCTCATTTGATTTTAATACATATAACCAGACTGCTGAGTCTTCCAAAAAGATTTATAATCCTACAAGCATACTAACTATCAGCTCAGGAGAGGTGTTTGTAATTTGTGATGCTGTAAATTACAAGGTTGCAAAAATAAATAATTACAATGATGTTCAAATTGTGTTTGGCTCAAACAGCTTTGGTTATGACAGGCTTGATATTCCTTCAAAGATAGTAAAAGGGAACCAGCTTGACCTTTGGATACTTGATAAAAAGACAAATGACCTTGTAAATTTTAATAATTTTGGCATTTTTTCAAAAAAAATTGAAAACAGGGAAAAAAGTGATATAATTAGTGTTGCGAATTTTAATTATAATTTATTTATATTACACCCAAGCGGTTTGGTAGTTTATGACTTAAAAAAAGGGCAGTACAGTAAGTATTACAGCTTCCCTGAAATTAAGAATTTAACTGATATCGCAGTACTTGATAAAAATACCGTTTTATTTTTATCTAAAGATACGGTTCATAAACTAACTATCCCAAATTAAATAAAACTAAAAACAGTTAATTTATTAGCTGGTATTAGAAAACTTTTTTGGTAACACAAAATAGTCAAAGCGGCTAATATCATTGGCTAGTTTTTCGGAAAGGAAAAACATCATGGCAAAAGATTTAAACAAAGCAATGCTAATCGGCAGGTTAGGACAAGATCCCGAACTGAAATATACCCAGTCAGGTATAGCAGTTGTTTCATTTTCAATGGCAACAGGAATTAAATGGAAAGACCAGGAAGGAAACTTGCAGGAAAGGACTGAATGGCATAATGTAAAAGCATGGCGAGGTCTTGCTGAAACTTGCGGCACTTACCTGAAAAAAGGTAGCAGAGTATATGTTGAAGGCAAACTTGAAACATCAAATTGGGAAGATGATAACAAGAAAAAGCATTATAAGACTGAGATAGTTATGGATGAATTGATAATGCTTGATTCAAAAGGCGATGGAGGAAGTAAAGAAACTTCAAACACTTCCACAAAGCCTGCAGCAGGTCCGAAGGATGCTTCGCATAGTTCAAATACTTCTGCTACAGATGATGACTTACCGTTTTAAATTTGTTTATAAAAGATTATGAGAAGGCTGTCTTGAAAAAGACAGCCTTTTTGTTTACTATTTTTAGTTATTCTATCTTAGTACACGACACTTAATTAACAATAAATGTGACACAAATTTCACTAATTACTCAAATAAAATATCAAATTAAGTTAAATTTTGGTCTAATTCATTTTTACTATTGTCAAGGTTTTAACTGATTCTTAAATTATCCGGCAAATTGCGAAAATGAGATTTCATAGTTTACTAAAAAAGGAAGTATTTAGGGAAGTAGAATTTTAGAAAAAAAAACATCAAATATTTAGGTTTAAAAGCATTAAATATGAGCTCGGGTATAGAAGTCGAGATTTCACGAATTTATTAGTGGCAATTAGTGTAATTAGTGTCGTGTACTTAGTTATTCTATTATACTGCATATTTGCCCTTGACTTTTATTAAATTAATTATTCATTTTGTATTGACATAATAAAAAAAGATTTACGATAACCCATAACCATCTTTGCGTTGGTGATTAAGAAAAATTAATAAGTTTAAAATGAGAACAAAAACAAGTAAAATATTATTTATATTGTTCATTATTAATTGCTCATTGCAAATTGCTGAAGCCCAACAGCCTACAGAAGAGTGGGTAAGAACCTATAATTCCCCGGATAATACAGGCGAACATTTTATTGGTATGGCAATAGATAGATACGGAAATATTTTTGAAACCAGTTGGAATGTTGCATCCTCGGCAGAACAAAATAACATTATAACAATTAAATATAATACAAATGGCACACTCCAGTGGGCAGCTTCTTACAATGGAAATGGTAATCCAAGCGATATTGCAAGA
>JAYTUN010000158.1:0-18775 GCA_043744495.1 Ignavibacteria bacterium | reverse complement strand
GTTGTTTAATAATGATTTAAAGTTTGTAACTGTAACCTCCAGATTAGAATAATTTATGCTCGAAACAGCGTTTCGAGTTACAAGCGGTCAACTTGAGTAAAGAATAAACATAAAACCCGCTTAGCTTGAACTAAACAGGTTTTTTCACTTCCGCAGCCTGAAGGCTGCGGCTACTTTCAATCTGTAATTTGCAAATTGCTTCTAATACATTTCAACAAGCTGTCTTGCCATGATCATTTTCTGAACTTCACTTGTACCTTCGCCAATTGTTGTAAGCTTAACATCACGGTATAATTTTTCTACGGGGAATTCTTTAATAAAGCCGTAACCACCGTGTATCTGAACTGCTTCGTTAGTAGCCTTAGTTGCAATTTCACTTGCGAAATATTTAGCAAGTGACGCTGCGAACTTAAAATCCTTGCCTTCATCTCTTAATACAGCAGCTTTATATGTAAGCAGCCTTGCAGCTTCAACTTCTGTAGCCATATCCGCAATTTTGAACTGTATGCCCTGAAATTCAGCCAGTGACTTGCCGAACTGCCTGCGCTGCTTTGAATATTTAATTGAGTGCTCAAGCGCTGCCTGTGCAATTCCTACGGATAACGCCGCAATTGAGATCCTTCCCCCGTCAAGTATCTGCATGCACTGTTTGTAACCTTCACCTTCCATACCTATAAGATTAGCTGCCGGAATTTTGCAGTTATCAAATATCAGCTCACATGTATCGCTTGAGCGCATTCCAAGCTTATCTTCTTTTTTACCTACAGAAAATCCTTCAAAACCTTTTTCAGCTATGAATGCTGAAATACCACGTGAGCCTTTTGATTTATCTGTAATTGCGGTAACTACGGCTGTTTGACCAACACCGCCCTGTGTAATAAAGCATTTGCTTCCGTTGAGGATATAAAAATCTCCTTCTTTAACGGCAGTTGTAGCCATTCCTGCGGCATCGCTGCCTGAAACATTTTCCGTCAGTCCCCAAGCGCCAAGCTTTCTGCCTGAGGCAAGATCAGGCACATATTTTTTCTTTAGCTCATCATTTGCAAACGTATATATATGGTTTGTACATAACCCGTTGTGCGAAGCGACAGTCAGACCCATTGAAGGATCTGCTTTGGAAATTTCTTCCACTATAATAGCATAATCAAGAATTGAAAGATTCGAGCCTTCATATTCTTCGGGGAACATTATACCCAAAAATCCCATTTCACCAAGCTCTTTGGCTATTTCCCAGGGAAATTCGGAAAACTCATCATATTTCATTACTGTTGGCGCTATCCTGTTCTGGGCAAAATCTCTTGCCAGCTTTTGTATCTCAATGTTGCTTTCAGAAAGATTGAAATCCATTATATATTATATTAAATTAATGATTACTCGTTAGTTTATTATGATCAGCTGGACTACTTTTCGCTGAAGAGCTCATCTACAAAATCATAAGGAGTAACTTCACGCTTTGAAATCTGTGCTATTTTTTTATCAAGCAATTCTTTTTTTTCGCTTGTCCAGAATTTATGCTCAAGCTTATTGTTAACAAGCTCGTTTATTTGTTTAATCAGGTTCACTTTTCTCTTTGCAGCAAGTTTACCTTTTTTCTCAAGGTATTCTTTATGCATTATGATAAATTCATAAAGCTCACCAATTCCTTTGTTCTTAGTTGCTACAGTTTTAATAACAGGCACTTCCCTGTCGCTCTCTTTTGTCATTTTTAGGTGAAGCATCGTTCTGAGTGCAACACCAAGCGTCTCTGAGCCTTCTCTATCTGATTTATTTATCACAAATATATCACCAATTTCCATAAGTCCCGCCTTCATTGTCTGCACAGCATCACCTGACTCAGGTACAAGCACTACTATAGTAGTATCAGAAGTCTGCGCAATATCAAGCTCTGATTGACCCACACCAACTGTTTCTATAATAATAAAATCTTTCCCGCTTGCATCAAGTATTTCGCAGGCTTCTTTAGCTTTCTTTGATAGTCCGCCTAAGCTGCCGCGAGTAGCCATTGAGCGGATAAACACATCCTTATCGTTGCCTGAATCCTGCATTCTTATTCTATCACCAAGCAGCGCGCCTCCTGTAAAGGGACTCGTCGGGTCAACTGCAATTATTCCAACCTTATTTCCTTTTTCTACCAGTAGCTTTGATAGGCAGTTCGTAATTGTACTTTTTCCTGCGCCGGGCGGTCCCGTAATGCCAATTAAATACGCTTTGCCGGTATTTTTATAAAGCTTTTTTAAAAGCTCGCTTGCCTGCTTAGATTCATTTTCAACAAGGGAAATCCCCCTGGCAATAGCAGTTTTTTCTGATCTTAATATTTTCTCAGCAAGATTATCTAACAAACTATTGAATGTTTATTTTTTATTCTTAAAAAACTCTGTTGTTACTTTTAAGCCTGTTTCAATATCGGTCATTGGCTGCCAGCCAAGCTCTATGCTTATCTTTTCAAAGCTTAAAACAGAACGCTGCTGCTCGCCAAGTTTTGCCTGACCGTGTTTTTCTTCAAAATGTGTACCCGCGTAATGATTGATCCTATCGAAAATATAATTCACATCTGTTTCCTTTGTAGTGGAAATATTATATATAACCGGACCCTTAGCATCCAACGCAAGCACATTAGCATTCACAACATCCTGTACAAACACATAGTCTCTTGTCTGATTTCCATCGCCGTTTATCAAAGGCTGATTGCCTGCTAATATCTTATCTGTAAATATAGCAATCACGCCGCACTCACCATGCGGGTTCTGTCTTGGTCCGTAAACATTGGCATAACGTAATACAACATAGTCAAGTCCGTACACATGGTTATAATAGTACAAATATTTTTCCACGCAATTTTTATTTATGCCATAAGGCGCAGTTGGGCGGGTTGGGTGTTCTTCATCTGCAGGGAAGTAATCATGCTCGCCGTAAATTGCTCCGCCTGTAGAAGCGAATATGAATTTCTTAACTCCGTTTACTTTTGCATTTTCAAGCAGGTTAACCGAGCCTGCAATATTCACGTTTATATCAAACTTAGGGTCTTCAACTGACTTTCGCAGATCAATTTGCGCAGCATGATGATTTACAACATCTATTTTATTTTCTTTGAATACTTTTGATATATTATCATCGCAAATATCCATTTTATAGAATTTTGCCTTTGGATTAATATACTCCTTCACACCAGTTGACATGTTATCAATGATAAATACATCATGTCCTTTTTCAATGTATGCATCAACAATGTTTGAACCAATAAATCCCGCGCCGCCTGTTACTAGAATATTCATGTAAGATCATTCCTTTTCATAAGCTTTTTAAGCCTATATCTATTCTGTTATATTTATTTTCAAAATTAATTTTATTTGCGTTATGATAAGCAATATTAATAGCTTCTTTAAGTCCCAGGCTGGAAATGCCTGTTATATTTAGCACTCTTCCGCCATTTGTTAATATTTTACCATTTTCCTCTTTTGTTCCGGCATGAAAAACAATAGCATCACCGCTAACTTCGTTAATCCCCGTAATTTCTTTTCCAGTTTCATATTTATCGGGGTACCCTTTTGAAGCAAGTACTACAGAGCAGTAATAATTATCGTTTACCGTTAAGTTATAATCTTTGATTGTCCCATTAGCCGAAGCAATAAACAACTCTGCTATATCTGAGCTTACCTTGGGAAGAACGACCTGTGTTTCAGGATCGCCAAACCTTGTGTTGAACTCTATCACATACGGGTCACCTGCTGAATCAATCATCAATCCGCAATATAAACATCCTTTAAATTCATTTCCTTCACTTTTCATGCTCTTTAAAACAGGCTCAATAACTCTTGTTTTCACTTTGTCCAGTACTTCAGGAGTTACTGCTTTATCAGCGGGGGCGTATGCTCCCATACCGCCGGTGTTCTTTCCTGTTTCACCATCGCCAATTTTCTTGTGATCCTGTGAAGATGGCAGTACAACATAATTTTCGCCATCGCAAATTGCAAACATCGATGCTTCAGCTCCTTCAAGGAATTCTTCTATTACAATACTCTCACCTGCTGAACCAAATATCTTATCCGTAAATATCTCTTTAATAGTCTGCTCAACTTCATCATGATTTGCGCAGATAATAACTCCCTTACCTGCTGCAAGTCCATCAGCTTTAATAACTAAAGGATATTTTGAAAATGAGATATAATCTAATACCCTTTTTTCATCATCAGCGCCAAATGTTTCATATACCGCAGTAGGAATATTATTCCTCTTCATAAAATCCTTGGAAAATATTTTACTGTTTTCAAGTCTTGCCGCGCTTTTTTGGGGACCAAATATCAGCAAACCGTTTTCATTGAACAGATCTACAATTCCTTTTTCAAGAGGGACTTCGGGTCCAACAACAGTAAGCTCTATATTATTACTCTTAGCAAATTCAAGCAATCCGTGTATGTCATCAGCTTTAATATCAACACCTTTTGCCAATTCATTTATCCCTGCATTTCCCGGTGCGCAAAATATTTCGGAAACACGCGGACTCTGCTTCAGCTTCCATACAATTGCATGCTCCCTGCCGCCAGAGCCTATGACTAGAACTTTCATTTTAAGCCTTCACTTCTTCCACTCTAATGAGTGCATCAAATTCATTTGCAAGCTTGCCGGCAAGTTTTTTCCTGTTATACATTCCTGTCATTTCTTCATTTGGTACAGGCATTTTTCCTGCTTTGAACATTTCATAATATTTCAATATTGCCTCTGCTATTGCAGGTAAATCATCGGGCTCTGTTAGTATTACAGCACCGTGCATTTCAAGCGATCTTCTGGCAACGCCTTCAGGTACACATGCTAAGATTGGCTTGCCTGCACCGAAGTATTCATACAACTTTCCTGTTGAGTGCAGGTCAGAACGCTCGCTCTTATTTATCATCATCCATAATACATCGGATTCAGCAAGATACTTTGTACAAGCTGAATGCTCTACATATCCAACAATATTTACTGCATTACTTAATCCAAGCTGATTTATATACGCTTTATATTCTTCGGGGAAAGTACCGATAAAACATGCTTCAATATTTTCTTTTAGCTCGGGGAGCTTATCCACCGCAAGTTTTAATCCGTCAATGAAATGTTTGGGAGTATAATAATTCAGGAAGCTTCCCGAATACGATATGCGCATTTTTTTCTTTGGCTCGGTAGTATTATGTGATTCAAAATCTTCGGGGTCAAACCCTTGTGGTATCACCGAAACTTTCTTCTCATCAACAAACGGGTATCGCAGATGTATAAGCTCTTTTATCCTGTAATTAATTGTAACAACTTTATCAGCGCACTTTAGGACACCAGTTTCCATCTTTTTATGCTTATTCTTATGCAGCGGGGTCGGGTAGAAATTATTAGGGCAATCTATCCATGAATCCCTGTAATCAATTACCAGCGGGATATTAAACTTTTCTTTAAGCTCGCATGCTATTAAGAAATCAGTATAAGGCGGCGCAGTTGCATATATTAGATCAATGCCGTTTTCTTGAATTATTTTCTCAGCAAGTTCTATTGCAGAAGATTTCCAGAATATTTTTGAATCAGGGATAAGAAAAGTCTGCGAAATGTTACTTAATAATTTACGGTTTGAGTCCTTTTTGAATTTAACTACTTTATGTCCGTTTTCTTCAGGCACACTATTATTTTTTTTTGCTGATCCTGTTCGGAATATCTTAACACCTGCTTTTTCGACTTCATGCAGCAGGCAATAATCGCTTGCAAGGTATAGTTTTGGGGTTATGGTCAGTACATACGGCTGCCAGTCATACAGGCTTAAATACTTGGCAAACTTAGCTGTACGCTGAACGCCGCCCATACCCATTGGCGGAAAGTAATATGAAATTATTAATACTTTCTTCAAATAATGAACTAAATTAAGAAAAATACGATATTTTGAGTAATTTCAAAGTTAATTAAAATAAGGTTTCCATTCAATTTATAAAGGAATGCACTGAAAAAGGCGGGATTTTATTGGTGAACTTAGATATAAGTCTAGCTGAACTGACTAATGAGATAACAGATTTCTATAGGGTTAAAGGAATATGTAATATTTATGTATATTTGCATAAATTACACAACATATTATTTACAAATACATTTTAGAAAGTTTCCTAAATCTATACTTCGGGTAATATAAATATCCTTTAACTTAAATAAAAAATGATCAAGACAACTTCAAAATCAAATATCGGATCTGAATGGATGAAATGGGATTTGCATGTACATTCACCCTTTACAAAAATTAATGATAATTTTAATACTTCTGATGGCACTGAAATATGGGGGAAATTTTGCGATTATATTGATAAATCGGATGTCGAAGTTTTTGGGATTACTGATTATTTCTCGGCTGATAATTATTTTATTTTTTTAGAAAAATTTAAGAATAAATATCCTACCTCACAAAAAGTATTTTTTCCAAATATTGAGTTTAGATTAGAGGTTTCTGTAAATAAATTGTCAGAGGAAGTAAACTTGCATATAATTTTTAGCGATAAAACAACCAAAGCGAAGATTGATTCATTCTTATCAAAGCTAAATACTAATATTAATAAAGATAGTGCTTCGGTTTCATGTAAAGATTTATCGACCAAAAAAGATTTTGAAAGTGCTGGTATTGATTATAAAATTTTGCGTAAAACGCTGAAAGAAGTTTTCGGTAATGACAATTGTTTTTTAATATTTGCAGCATCCAATAATGCAGGAATTCGACCTGACAACAATTCGCCGAGAAAACTCAATATTACAGATGAAATTGATAAAATTTGCGATGGTTTTTTTGGTGGACAACAAAATACTAATTATTTTTTAGGAGTATCTCGGTATGAAGACAATGAAACATCTAGGAGAAAACCTGTTATTAATGGTTGTGATGCGCATTCTTTTGATGAAATAGAAAACTGGCTTGGCAAAAGACTTGTAAAAACAATCAATGGCAAAGATGTTGTAGAAAAAGATATTACATGGATAAAAGCTAAACCAACTTTTGAGGGTTTAAGACAAATTATCTATGAGCCAGAAACAAGAGTTTCTATCTCTGCTGAAAAACCAAAAAAGCCTATAAATACAATAAATTCAATAAATCTTCAAATACCAGATTCATCAAAAGTTGGAGATGATAATTTTTGTTTTGCTGGTAATAAAAATGGCTATGATTTAAGTCCATACTTCAATTGTTTCATTGGGGGACGTGGTTCTGGCAAAAGCACTATTTTAAATTTTTTAGGTCTACATGCAACTAATTCGGATTCTTCAAAAGAATTTTGGTATGGAGACAATAAACATAGAAAGGGATTAGACCCAACAGGTTTTGTACCAAACGACAATGCATTCTTTTCATTTCAAGGCACAGAGCTTTTTGAATTTTTGGCTCAAAGCGAGATAGAATCTTTTGCAAGAGATAAGTCTAAATTTACACAAGCAATATACGATAGAGCGAATGGACCCAATAAAGTTTTGCAACAATATGAGAATAATATCAGCATATTTCAAGACGGATTAGACAAAATTATTCAAGCTGTTTTGGATTTACAAAAACTTTCAAGAGAGAAGAACATTAAGGAAAAAGAAAAAAGGACATTAGAAAGTATAAAAAATATTATCGAAAGTGAGAATTATACAAAACTCACAGATTCCATATCTGAATTCTCAAAAAAAGTGCAAATTCATAAAAAATGGGAAAGCGAAGTTTCTTTATTAAAAACACAATTAAACGATACAATCGATTTTTATTCAAAATTTCTTGATGGCAATACCGATGCAATAAAATACAAAGATTCTTACTTATCAGCTATTAGTAAAGTTAATGAAGCAATTGAAATATTGGATGAAAAAAACTTTGAAGACCTAAGGGCTGAGGAAAAATTAGATCAGGATAATTTATTGTTATTAGAAGAAGAATTAAATAAATTGCTTAATAAGGGTAGTTTTTCAGTCGAGAATATTGAACAAATTAAATCTGCTCCTCAAAAAATAATTATTCTTAGACAAGAAATTGAAAATATAGCTTTCCAAATACAAGCTAAAAGAAAAATTATCAATAATTTCGATGAAATCGTTACAAAGTTAAGTACAAACAAGAAAAATTATGAAAAACAAATAACTACAATCTTATACCCACTACAAAATTTATTAAAAAAACAGTTTGACGAAAACGAAGGTGAAAATATTAAGAATATTTCTTTGGAATATTCTTTTTACGACAAAAGTGCTTGGATTTCTTTGTCAAGGGAATTCTATGATCGTTTCCGAAATGAATATGGTGATTCGGAAAGAAGTAAAGAAGTTTGTGATTTTATTATTCAGAACAAGAACATTTTCTCATCAAATTCGATTAATAACATAAGGATTTTTGTTCAAAAATCACAATCAGATAAAAAATACATTAAATTTCTTGACGAAGTATTTAAGGACGATAATATTTTTCAAATATTTCAGGCTATTAGAGATAAACATTTGTTTGATGTAAATACATATAAGATAATTAAGGTCAAATATGATAATCGAGATATTGAACAGGCATCTTTTGGACAACGCTGTACATCGGTTGTTGTAATTCTACTTTTATTTGGTAATTTTCCATTAATCATAGACGAACCAGAAGCTCATCTTGACAGTTCATTAATCGCAAATTATCTTGTTCCTTTGTTGAAAAAGAAAAAAACAGACCGTCAGATTATTTTCTCAACTCACAATGCTAATTTTGTAATTAACGGAGACGCTGAGAAAATTTTTATTCTGAAAAATGAATCCGGTAAAACAGAAGTTATCGAAACAACAATTGAAGATATGAAAAACAGAGAAGAATTATTAAAACTCGAAGGTGGTAAAGAAGCTTTTAAAAAAAGAGGAGAGAAACTAAGTATCATGTAATTCAAAAAGGTTTTTGAGAGAAAGTGTCATGATATTATGAGACCATGAAACATGAATTTAGCAGACACTGTCTGCTATTTTAATATAAAAAAAACGATTCTCACTATTTCGCCATCTCACCACATCACTTTTTAACTACTCATCTTTTCTATCACATACATCTTCACTTTATCCTTGTGAATCCTTTCCTGCTGCATGGTATCTCGCGGATTGATACTGTTTCAAGTGATCCTCAATTTAGTTTTCCTTAATTCCTGAGCCAGTCTTCTTTCGCTTGGTAAAGCCAGTTTATATTCTGCTGCAAGTACTTTATTAGGAAGATTTTCCAGAGAATATTTTGCTACGGCTGAATCTTTCTGGGCGCACATTATCAAACCAACAGGCGGATTTTCATCTTTTTTAGTCCAATGTGTCTTAGCGTAATTTAAATACATATGCATTTGTCCGGCATCCGCATGCGTAAATTTCCCTATTTTCAGGTCAATTACTACAAGACATTTTAATTTTCTATGGAAGAAAAGCAGATCAATGCGGTACCACTCATTTCCTATCCTGAGCCTTTTCTGCCTGCCAATAAATGCAAAATCTCCGCCTAACTCAAGAAGAAAATTTTCAAGATTTTTAATTAATGCTTCTTCAAGGTCACTTTCAGAATATTCATCTTTTAAGCCAAGGAATTCAAGAATGTAAGGGTCTTTAATCTCGTCTTCTGCCAGACTATCATGTTTTATCAAAGATTTTTTAGTAAGGCTTTTTTTATTTTTTGAAAGCTGTAGTCTTTCATAAAACATTGAATTGATCTGCCTTTCAAGCTGCCTGACTGACCACCCGTTTTTAATTGATTCTGATTCGTAATATTTTCTTGCGTTAATATCTTTTAATGAAAGAAGCCTGATATAATGAGACCAAGAAAGCATGAATTTGGCAGACACTGTCTGCCAAATTGAACGAACAGATTTCGCAGACACTGTCTGCGAAATTGAACGATTAGATTTAACGGTAACAATCTTTGGTTTTTGCCATGTTAGATAGAACAATCTCATCTGTTGAAGATTTCTGAGGGAAAAACCTCTACCATATTTTTTGGTCAAATCTTTAGATAAACGATATAATAACTCAGCTCCATATTCAGCCCTGATCTTTCCGGATTGTTCATGCTGTATAATTTTTCTGCCAATATTCCAGTATGCATCGGTTAGCTCCTGGTTAACGGTAATAACCGCATTCTGCTTGCCGGTTTCCATTACACTAACAATATCAGAAAGTAATGTTTTGTATTGCGGCTTAATATTACGTTTAACTATCTTTTTCATCGGCTTAAATCATTTTTTCAAAGATATACATCTTCACTTTATCCTTATGTATCCTCTCCTGCTGCATGCTGTCACGCTCACGGATTGTTACTGTATCATCTTTTAGTGTATCATAATCAACCGTAACGCAAAACGGTGTGCCACATTCATCCTGTCTGCGATAGCGCCTGCCAACCGCGCCGGAATCATCATAAAATACCTTAAATGATTTCTGCAGGTCATCGGTTATACCGCGTGATATTTCCTGCAGCCCGTCTTTATTAACTAATGGAAATACAGCGCATTTTATCGGCGCAAGCTTAGGGTGAAAGTGCAATACTGTTCGTACTTCTGATTTACCCTCTGATGTCGGAGCTTCATCCTCATCAAATGCATTGCAAAGGAATGCCATGAATCCGCGCGTTGCTCCTGCGGAGGTTTCTATGACATATGGCGTGAAGCGTTCTTTATTCTGCTCATCAAAGTAATCAAGCTTCTTGCCTGAGAATTTTGTGTGCTGGGTTAGGTCAAAATCACTGCGGTTATGTATGCCTTCAATTTCACCAAATCCAAACGGGAAGCGGAACTCAATATCAACAGCAGCCTTTGCATAATGGGCAAGCTTATCAGCCGGGTGCGGAGCTAAGTTCAGGTTCTCTCTTGCTATGCCAAGCGAAGTCCACCAGTTTATGCGGCGTTCCTTCCATTCTTCGTAAAGCACGTCATCCATACCCGGTTTAACAAAATACTGCATTTCCATCTGCTCAAACTCACGCACACGGAATAAAAAATTCTTCGTATTGATTTCATTGCGGAAAGCCTTGCCTATCTGTGCTATTCCAAACGGTAGCTTTTGGCGGGTTGATTCCTTTACATTATTATAATTTACAAATATCCCCTGCGCGGTTTCGGGTCTTAGATATGCAATTGAATCTTCGCTTTCAATAGCACCTATGAATGTTTTGAACATTAAGTTAAATTTGCGTGCTTCGGTGAATGTACCAGTATTACCGCAGCTTGGGCAGGTAATATCAGCCGTAAAAAGATCAATGTTATCACTGAAATAATTGTTTGTGGTAATTTCATTTGCTTCAGCATTTTCTGAGCCAAGTGTTGCTTTTATTTTATCTTCAATGTGCTTTTTGCTTTTCTTAGGCAGCATATCAAACAAAAGGTCAACCCTGTATCTTGACTTACATGTTTTGCAGTCAACCATTGGGTCAGTAAAATTTTCCACGTGACCTGATGCTTCCCAAACCTTGGGATGCATGAGTATCGATGCGTCCAGACCTTCGATATCATCGCGGTATGTCATAGACTGCCACCAAGCCTGCTTGATGTTGTTGAGTAGCTCAACACCCAGCGGACCAAAATCCCAGCAGCCGTTCAATCCCCCGTAAATTTCAGATGACTGAAATACAAATCCCCGCCTTTTGGCAAGTGATACTATCTTTTCCATTGGATTATTCTTTGAGTCGTTCTTCATTATAGATAAATATTAAATTTTCGAGTAAGCGCAAAGATAAGTGTTTGAAAAATTTGAATAAATGGAGAACCAAATACCAAAGAGCAAATAACAAAGAGCAAATAACAAAGAGCAAATATCAAAGAGCAAATATCAAATATCAAAAAAGTGAATTTGTTTAAAAAAATCTCCCCAAAAACAGACTTCAAAAGTCTTATCATATAATATAGATACCTAATTGCCTGAAATAAAAAGATCATACAAAACAATAATAGACGTTTGAAGTCTTATTTGCAGAATCCTTTGGATAATAAATAGAAAAATAGAGATTGCTTCCTCACTTCGTTCCTTGCAAATATACGTATCTTTCTTTGCGCCATAGCGACTTTGCGTGATTTACCTCAATCCATCTTATTTTCATTGTAACTATACACTATAATAGATATTTTGCGCAATTATAAAAACAAATTGTTATTCAAACAAATTGTTATTCAAACAAATTATTATTCAATAAATTAATTTACTTTGCACTACGATCCTATAAAAGATAAAATTGGCGGAATTGTAAAAAAATCACCGTTTTTAAGGAAAATATTCTACAAAATACTCGGACTGATTTTTTTGCGTGAGTGGTATGTAAAGCGAAAGATCAAACAGCTTTATGGCAAGACTACCCCTGATGATATACTTGATGCAGGCTGCGGTTTCGGGCAGTATTCATATTTCATGGCGCGGAAATTCCCCAATATGAAAATGCTTGCTGTGGATGTTAAGGTGGATTACCTTGATGACTGCAAATATTTCTTTAACAAATGCGGAATTAAAAATACTGAATTTGAATATGCTGATTTGACGAAAATTGAATTCAAAAACCGTTTTGATTTTGTGCTATCAGTAGATGTTATGGAACACATTGATGATGATATAGGTGTGTTCAAAAGATTCTATGCAGCATTAAAATCCGGCGGCATGGTTATGATAAACACTCCAAGCAACATTGGCGGCAGCGATGCCGAAAGCGAAGATGATGACAGCTTCATTGGCGAGCACGTAAGGCTGGGATACTCGAAGGAAGATATTTGCACAAAATTAGAATCAGCCGGATTTGCAATTGAAAGCTTTGAATTTACTTACGGTAAGTGGGGCAACTTATATTGGCGTCTTGGCATAAAATATCCTATGCTGATGCTGAATAAATCTCAGCTGTTTTTTATTATACTTCCCTTCTATTATTCGCTCACAATTTGGTGGACACTGCTCTTCATGTGGCTTGATATAAACGATAAAGATAAACCCGAAGGCACCGGGGTTTTGGTTGTCGGAAAGAAATAATAATTATAGTTACTTATTTAGAATAAAAAAATCAAAACAAAAGATTACCACAAAGTCACTAAGTCACAAAGAAAATATTAAATGATAGATAACAGCAAAACCAACAAGATGACTTTTGTCCCTTTATCTGCAAGAGAAGAAGAAATAGGAAAAATTATTGTTAATTGTGCTTATAAAGTTCATAAAGAATTAGGTCCGGGACTACTTGAAAAAGTTTATGAAATTTGCTTCTGCCATGAACTTCGCAAAGCGGGTTTAGAATTTAAAAGACAGATTGATGTACCAATAACTTATGATGAACTGGTATTTGAAGAAGGTTTAAGATTAGATGTAATTGTCGAAGATCTGGTGATTTGTGAGATCAAAGCTATAGATCAGGTAAACTCTATTTGGAAAGCGCAAATTATTAGCCATTTAAAACTTACAAAAAAACGTTTAGGTTTTTTAAATAATTTTCATTCAGAAACTATCAAAGAAGGTATAAAAAGATTTGTTTTATAAATTTATACTTCTATATCGATTTTAGATTTTTGAATTTTGGGGTCTTTGTATTTTTTTGTTATTTGATTTTTTTTTGCCTTAGTGACTTTGTGGTAATCTTTTGTTTTGATTTTCTTGGAGTCTTTGCGGCAGTTTTTTGTTTTGATACTTTTTGTTCTGATTATAAAATTTAACCATTTGAAGAAGGTCTTAATCATATCATACTATTTTCCGCCATCAGGTGGACCCGGTGTTCAGCGGGTTCTTAAATTCGTTAAATACCTGCCTGAGTTCGGATGGAAGCCTATTGTGCTTACCGTTAAGGATGGCGATTTCCCTGCAAGAGATGAATCGCTGCTTGAGGAAGTACCGGGCAACATTGATATACACCGCACAGATATATTCGAGCCGTATAACCTGTACCGCAGGCTTACGGGTAAATCCAAACATACTGCAGTTGATGTAAATAATATTGATGAAGGCTCAAAACAGAAGTTTTCCGATAAAATGGCGGAATTTATACGCGCAACGTTCTTTATCCCCGATGCAAGGCGCGGCTGGAAAAAATACGCAATTAAAGAAGGCAAAAAGATAATAGATAACCAAAGACCGGATATAATATTTTCATCATCACCGCCATATACCTGCGCATTAATTGCAATGGAACTGAAACGCTACGCTGAGAAAAAATACGGAAAGCCTGTTCCATGGGTATCTGATTTCCGCGACGCATGGACGGATTATCTGACAACTCCCGATAGATGGTTCATTCCAAAAATGATTGATAAGTATTACGAAAAGACCACACTTGATAAAGCTGATACAGTTACAATTGTTGCAAGCGGAATGAAAGATGATTTCGAAAGGAAATATCCTGATGTTTCAGCTAAAACCGATTTCGTTCTCTTGAGGAATGGCTTTGATTCCGAAGATTATCCGAAGGTTGCTTCGCATAAACATACAGAGTTCCCGAAAGAAAATAACGAGAAGTTCACCATGGTTTACACAGGTTCAATGTATGGCAAACGCAATCCATATTACCTTCTGGATACTATAGGCGAACTGATTAATGATGGCAAGGTTGATAAGAGTAAGATAAAATTTATTTTTGTTGGCAGATTAGGAAGTGATATTCTGGAATATTTAGATCACTCTCCGCTAAAAGATTGCATAGAGCTAATATCTTACGTACCGCATTCAGAGAGTATAAATTACCTGATGAAAGCTGACGCAATGCTGCTATTAATTGATGAAGACAAATATTCAAAAATGATATTAAGCGGGAAGGTGTTTGAGTATCTTGGCGCAAGCGCAATAACAGGCAAGCCTGTATTTGCAATTACGGGCGAGGGAGAAGCGAAGGAGTTGTTGATAGAAACTAAAGCAGGGATAATCAACTCACATCATCAACCTGAAATATTGAAAGAAAACTACCTTAAATTATATAATGGTTTTTTTGAAAATAATACTGCAATTTTGCTTTCTTGTGATAAAAATGCAATTGAAGCATACGAAAGAAAGCTGCTAACGCAAAAATTAGCAGAAGTATTTGATAAGTATAAATAATCAATCCAGTAGAGACAGGTTTATAACCTGTCTCAAGTAGTTTAATATTTAATTGTATCTCAATTTGAGATGGGTCACAGACCCATCTCTACGAAATCAATCTGAATTATAGAATTTTAAAAATATATGGCAAAACAACAAACATCCGGCAGCAAACAGCAAACCAAATCTTCAACATTAAAGAACGAAACCGCAAGAAGTTATTCAATAGATTTCATTCCTGTAAAATGGCAGACGCCTGTTTTCCTTGCGGTGATACTGATAATGATAATGATATTTTTCAATGCTGGCTTATTTGGAGGCAAAGTATTCTCTTCGGCAGATAACATAGCTTCAGGTAGCTTTAAAACATTTCTTGATGATGCTAAAGCCAAAGGTGAATTCCCCTTGTGGGTGCCGTATATATTCAACGGAATGCCCAGCTTTGCTGCGCTTGTGCCGCATATAGAAAGAATGTATGACCTTTCACACGCAGTGTGGGTAACCTTAAGAGATGCATTGTACCTGCTGTTTTCAGGCAATGATGTCTGGGGAGTTGTTTTGTTCTATGTAATTTTCGCATTTTCGTTTTACTTCCTTGTAGAATACAAATTCAAGGATAAACTCATAGCTCTTTTTGCCGCACTTGCGGCGGTGTTTATTACACCAATTATACAAATGATAATTGTAGGGCATAACAGTAAGATGATAGCCGTTATGATGTTTCCTGTAATCTTCCTTATGCTCGAAAAATTATATGATATTATAGCTGAAGGTAAATTCAGAGAAAATATTTTCAGGGTACTTCTTTACTTTGGAATACTTGTATTTTTCATTCACGTGCAGATGAGTTCTAACCATGTGCAGATGCTGTTCTATTTCTTCTCCGGCATTGGCATATTCCTAGCATACAGAATTGGTTTTAACCTGATAAAGAAAATTGATTTTAAACCGGCATTAATTGCATTAATGCTGTTTATTGTTGCTGTTGCTCTAAGTGCAATGATGTATGCTGACTCATATCTTTCTAGCCGTGAGTACAATAAATATTCAATTCGTGGCGTGCCCCCAATTACACAGGCTCCCGGTGAACAGAAAGTATCAGGTGCTGCAGATTATGAATACTCAACAAACTGGTCTTTTTCGCCTGTTGAAGTAATGACATTCTTCGTTCCTTACTGGGTGGGTTTTGGGGATGTTGAAATTAAAGGAAAGCGAGCAAATACTTATTGGGGACAGATGCCGTTTACAACCTCGCCAATGTATTTTGGTGTTATCACAATTTTACTGGCATTCATAGGCATATATTATAATTTTAAAAAGAACGCACTTGTTCAGGCATTGGTAGTAATATCATTCCTATCATTACTGCTTTCGTTTGGCAGGACATGGCCGCTGCTTTATGATTTGCTGTTTTACAATCTCCCCTACTTCTCAAGCTTCCGCGCGCCGGTGATGATTCATATCCTCATTAACGTTGCATTTGTAATACTTGCGGCATTCGGAATTAAGTCTGTTATCGATATCACAAAGGATAAAATACTTTCTGCCGGATTCCTCAAATCTTCAAAATATATTTTTCTGATATTGGCTCTGCCAATTTTATTTTCGCTTATTGGATTTCAGGATTATTATGCATCACAGGTTTCATCAAGTCCAATTGTACAAAAACTCACACAACAGGGGGCAACCGCACAGCAGATACAGCAATACCTAACTCAGAATGTCATCGCACCGGCATATGATAACGTAAAATCAGAACTGTTAATTGTCGGACTGCTTCTGCTTGCAGCCTTTGGTATGTGTTACATGTATGTTAAGGGAAGCGTGAAATATCAACTGTTCCTTTTAGCGATAATTCTGTTAACAATTATTGACCTTTGGCATATTGATTTTAAAACTCTGCACTGGGATAACAAGACCGATATAGAAGCAAATTTTAAGACTCCCGACTACGTTGACTGGATATTAAAGAACGAAAAGAATACATATAACTTCCGTGTGCTGCATCTTGAAAAAGGACAGCCTGTAAGAGAGAACACTCTTGCTTACTGGCGCCTGCAAAATAACTACGGATATCAAGGCGCTAAGCTGAGGATATACCAGGATATGGATGATATTGTTGGAATGACAAATCCCGCAGCATGGAAGTTAATGAGCACAAAGTATATTATTACCGATCAGCCTTATAATGATTCAATGTTTACAACAGTGTTTAATAAAGGCAGCAAGTATGTTTTGCTGAATAATAAGTTTTATCCAAAAGCTTATTTTGTGAAAAATACAAAAACCGCAGGCGGACTTGAAATTTTAAATGCTATCAAAGATGGCACTACCGATCCGAAGGAAACAGCATTTCTCGAAAAGGATCCGGGTGTAAAAATTGATGCGGCAGATTCAACAGCTAAGGTACAGATAACTAATTACGGAATTCACAACATTACACTTGATGCTGAGGCATCAGGAAATAACCTGTTATATTTAAGTGAAGTTTACTATCCCGACTGGAAAGTATATATTGACGGGCAACCGGCTGAAATACTTAAGACAAATTATTTATTCCGCGGCGTTGTTGTGCCAAAGGGTAAGCATAAAATTGAATTTAAATTCGAGCCAAAAACATATTACATGGGTAAGAATATTTCAATGGGAACGAACATTTTACTCGCGGCAATTTTCGGAGTGGCACTTGGCGGGATGTATTTCAGTCGTAAAAAAGCGCAGGAAATGCCAGAAAAGAGCTAAATTCAAGTAATTTATAATTATATGCTTGTAATGGCTGAAATTATATATTATTTTAATAGTAATTAGTTTTATTTAAAAATTAAATCCTTTGGTTATGAAAAAAATAATCTTACTTGTAGTATTATTTTCTCATAGTTATATTAATTCACAATGGGTACAGGTAGCATCACCCACATCCTTAACAATTAATTCTTTACAATTCATTAACTCAAATACCGGTTTTATTTGTGGTTCCTTAAGCGGTAACGTAATTAAAACCACAGATGGTGGTACAAGCTGGATATTTACAGTTACCGGTACTACAAGTACATTTTATGACATTTTTTTTGAAAACGGACAGACAGGATATGTTGCTGGTACCCTTAAACAAATAATCAAAACTACAAACTCCGGCACAAACTGGGATATAAAAACCAGCGGTTCGGGAACCATTTATTCATTATCATTTCCAACTTCAGTAACAGGTTACGGAGTTGGGGGCTCACCAACAGTTTTAAATAAATCCACCGATAGCGGAATAAACTGGAGTCTTCTTACCCCGCCAACATCAAATATATTAAAAGGAGTTTATTTCGTTGATAATAACACTGGATGGGTATGCGGAGCTTCCGGTACAATTTGGAAAACAACTGACGGCTGCATTTCATGGATACCTCAATCACAATCAGCTTCATTCGGTTTTGAAAAGCTAAAATTTATAAATGCAAATACTGGATTGGTTTGCGGAGCAAGCGGCGTAGTTTTTAAAACAACAAATAGCGGCACTAACTGGATTCAACTAGCAACAGGTATTACTTCGAATTTATATGACATAGCTTTTATTTCACCCGGTACTATTTGGGCTGTTGGAAATGATAGAATAATTAAATCTACTGATCTTGGAAGTACATGGGGAACCCAATCTAATCCAATACCTGCCGCAACATATTATACAATTAGTATGATTGAACTTGCCCTGATTTTGTAGACACGAAGAAAAGTTGTTATATTCGTAAAAGGAGGATATACACAATGGAACTTCAATCACAAGAGAAGCAAAGAA
>JAYTUN010000157.1:0-4980 GCA_043744495.1 Ignavibacteria bacterium | reverse complement strand
AAAACTAATGTATTGCAAGATTGTTCAGTTTATTTTACAAATATAATAGTTGTTGGTGAACTTAGAAACAAGTCAAGCAACACCAACAACGGGGGAATAATGTATTTTTCTATTCAAGACTTTGGAATATTAATCTAAATAGCAGATAAATATAACTTTAGAACATAAATAAGTTTGATTTAGTTCATTGAAACTTGTAGTTGTGAAGTAGGACTACGGATTCTCAATTTCAATGGAACTTATTAACTGTTAATCTTATTGTTTACATTAATTAAAGGAGGGTCATTTATTTATGTTAAAAAAATCTACAATTTTCACCTTGGCATTATTGATAACCTTATTTTCATTATCTACTTCTGCTACAACCTGGTTAGTAAATGTTTCTGATTTTTCGTTTAGTCCTCCCAACTTGCCAAATGTTATTGTTGGTGATTCAATTAAATGGCGATGGATAAGCGGCAACCATACCACAACTTCTCACATAATCCCCGCCGGAGCTCCAGTATGGGATTCACCTATAAACGGCGGAACCCAGACATTTATTTATGTTGTTTCTATAGCCGGCAGTTATCATTATAAATGCGTGCCGCATTTCCCTGGAATGGAAGGATTTTTTACCGCAAATATAATTGGAATTACACCCATTCAGGGAGAAGTTCCTGTTAAATTCAGTCTATTGCAAAATTATCCCAATCCGTTCAATCCGGTTACTGAGATCAAGTTTGATATTCCCAGCCCAGTTTATGTGAAACTTTCCGTTTTAAATATTCTGGGTCAGGAAGTTGAAGTATTAACAAATGGTGAGCTTAACGCAGGCAGATATATTGCTGACTGGAATGCATCAGAATATTCAAGCGGTATTTATTTTTACAGGCTTGATGCAGGGTCATTTACAGATACCAAAAAGATGATTCTGATAAAATAATAATTCTTAGCGGGGAGTGTAAGCGAGCTATCTTTGATAGTCAGCCGAAGCAATCTTGTGATTTATTATACTTAATTTATGGGATGACCCAAAGGGTACCCGCTTCACTTCGCTTGCAAAAAATCTACTTTCTTTTATAATTTATCTCCACTGCTTTTGCTTCATCGCCTAGTGGAGTTACATTGTATGCTGTTATTATAATATTATCAGGATTTACAATATCAATTTCCGATCTCCAGCCCCATTTTTCTGTCCCTTCTTCGTTTGTGTCATAGTATCCCATAACATTCAGCTTATTTTCTTCAGATTTACTTTCTGATGACATAATTGCTGTGCCCATGTGGAAGCTGTCAATCCATGCTGACTGGTATATACCCCGCATACAATCGAAGCCATATATTGCAATACCTTCAAGGGGCTTGTTATCCATGCTTCCGGTGTATTCATGTATAAGGAATCTGCCTCCAAGAACTGAGCACATTTTTCCATTTATGGGAGATTCATCTCCAATAACATCGGCTTCAAACCACGTTTTGGCTGTTCCTTCCCACTCCCCTTCAAGTTCTTTAAGCTGTTTGTGAACACCCGATGCAATTGAATCACTGAATTTAAATTTAGACATATTAATTTAAATACTTTAAAATCTCATTTTATTAATACTATCTACAAGGAAGTCAAACCCGAAGAGCATAGTGAAATAAAAGCGCCATTCTTTACCATAAGTAACAACTTTCTGTTCACCGGTAGTAGAAGGAAACACCTTTGAAAATCCATCTAAGCCATAGGAAGCATTAAATGCAAATGCTGTTGGATAGACGTAATATGAATAGGTAAGCAGCCTCAGCTCAAAACCAATATCCTTCTTAAAATCCTTTAGCTTAGTTGCTTTACCGTTCCATGCATTACCTACATCACCATATACTGAAAAATACAACTTATCAAAGTAGAATTGCAGGAATTTGAAATCTAGATCAGTGGCAATTGGGAATCTATATGTAAGATTAGCAGTAGCAAAACGATTGCCGCCTAAGGCATAAAATGGATAACCTTTCATATTTGGAAATCCGCTTGCATAGAAATCGAAGAAATTATCCTGTTGGGGTCCAAATATCGTTCCGCCTCTTAACCTTAAGCTTAATGAATGTGAGTTATTGAATAATCCGAATCCCTGCAATACATCACCTTCGAGCCTGTGAAATTTAGCTTTTTCAAATTCTTCGGTAACGTTGCCCTGGTCATCTACAATCAATTGGGGATTCAAATCGTTAATTTCATAGTCATACCTTAGCCTTAAATACCTTCCAATTGGATTAATATCATCATTCTTGTTGGGTATAAAGTTATTGTAAGTGTATGTTAAGGATAGATCTCTGCCTTTAAAATAATTGGTTGACGAAGCAGATACCTGCCTGTTTATGGATTTGATTACAAATGTACCAAGCTTTGAAGAGTAAGAGGAAAATGTAAACCCAGCTTTCATTTTATGGTTGGTATTAATGATTTTGAAAGCCATACCAAACTCAAATTGAAGTAAATCATAAGTAACATCTACTCCAATTGTATCAAGTCCTGCAACCAGTTCAGCATTGGTTTTTCTTGTAACGTTATACCCTGCAAGCTGGAATGACGGCGAGAAGCCAAGCTTACTAATAAACCATTTTTTGAATAACGGAATACCGTTGTTATAATCAAACTGAAGGAACAAATCACGCTCAAAGTTTCTATTAATAGAAGCTCCCCCGAAAATTCCCATCCTGCCAAGAACATCCTGTGAATAGAAATATAAACCGGGCTTTATGATATCAAGTAGTTTACCGTCTTTTGTATAATTATCAAATCTTAATACCGGAATTATAAACAGCGGAGTTGCAACATTATTGTACTTGGTAACGGAATATGTTTTTACACTGTCATCTTTAAAATTCTTTAATTTTTCAAAATCATACTGATTTTTTGGCAAGCTGGAATTTTCTTTATTTTCCTTTGAATATTTGCTTAATACTTTTTCAGGTCTTATGTAATTTGCATTGTTATCGGCAATTAAAGAATCAAGAATTGTATAGTCTTTTAATTCAGCAATTTTATAACCGCCTGTTTGCCAGGAAGCAAAAGTAAGGTTATTGCTGCTATCTGTTGAAGGCATAAATGCTCCGCCAATGACATTTGTCAGTTGCTGCATATATTCAATATTGCTTTGCTTTGACATCCTTGCGCTATTGATCAGGTCATATTTGTATATGTTATAAATACCTGTATTATCTGAAGCAAATATTATTGATAGTCCGTCTTTTGTGTAAACGGGACTTCTGAAATCTATTGTTGGGTCATTGAATATAATAGTAACTTCCCTGCTATCAACATTTATTTCACATATTTTTCTGGAGCCTTCCTTTGAATAATCGTAAACAATATTATTGTTTACAGGTGACCATTTTGGAGCATAAACCTGTTCTCCGTGAGTAAAAGAAGTGATCTGCTGAATATCTTTATTATTCAGCATTTTTCCGTTAGGGGTAGGAGCAATAAACAAGTTCTGTGTTCCGTCATGGTTCCTTACGAAACATATCCATTTACCATCGGCAGAATATGCAGGAGCATGGGCGCGGAGTCCGTTTGTAAGCTGTGTTTCTTCTTTCTTTGAAATATCAAATTCAAACAGGTCAAACACAACAGCATCGTGGATATTTGGTTTATTTCTGCGTGAAAAGATTATCTTTTTGCAGTCAGGAGACCAGTCATAGCTTCCGCTTACGCTGGCTATCATCAGTTCATCTTCTTTGCTACCCGAAACACTATGAACAAAAAGTGATGTTGAGCCGTAATCATACTCTTTATTTGAAAGATAAGTAATCTTTTTCCCATCGGGAGAGAACTGCGGATAGTAATTTGCAAAACCAACATCTGCAATTATTTTGCCATCAACCTGAAACTTTTTAATGTTCGCTACCTTGTTTTTGTAATCCTGTTTTAAGAATGCTTTCCATTCCTTATAAAGATCACTGCCGTCCTTCCCAATAGCTTTTTTAAATGCGCCTTCGGAATTAAGCCGGGTTATATCACCTAAATTAACCGATACTTCCTTTAGCTTATCTTCTCCGTATTTTTCTGAAATGTATCTAACTAATGCAAAACCTGAATTATAAATTGATTCAGCCTTATATGTTGTAACAGAAGCAAACTGCCCCATATTTTCCCATGAAAGCATTTTATCACCCATCACCTGCATTCTAAGAATCATATCACGGTGTGCGTCCCAGTAATCATAACCTATTTGCTGGCGCTGGTATTGTGAAGTCCCTTCTGCATACCATGCGGGAACCCCAACTCCTGAAATTGGATAAGAAATAATTGTATTTGGATAGCCATATAATACATCAGGGCGCCGTTCCTTTTCGTAATTTAAAAATTGCAGATATATAGATGGGAATTTAGTAGAAAATTTCATTGAAGCCTGAACCTGTATAACGTGTATAAATTCATGTGTAACTACATTACGGAGCCAGTTATGTGTGCCTCGTAAGTCAAAATCCAGAGAAGCAGAAGAAATTTCTATCCTGTTGCCGTAGTAATCAGTTGCGCCGTTTGATATATCAGATTCATCATTTATTATCCACGAAGTTTTATCAGAAGGTTTATAGTTATACAAAGTGGTTATTGGACCGTAAACTTCTTCGGCAATTTTAGCCACAATATTTGCAGTTCTCTCAGTTCCTTTATGGTAATGAATGTAAAAATGCTCAGTTTCAATGGTAAACCACTCAAACTCAGGATTTGGCTCAAACTGCGAGTATGTTAAGGATGATAATATAAACAGCAATAACAGGATTCTGGATATCATAGAAATAATTTAAGTTTTTAACGAAAAAAAAAATCATAAAAATCAAAAGAATACAAGTATGGATACTTCCTAGCAAAGTGTCTGTTGCACAACACATTATCACACACCCCCATGCGTTCCGCTTGGCAGGCAGTCTTCACCTTCGGTGAATCCACCCCTCTCAAGAGGGGAATTACAGCTTATATTCCCCTCTTGAGAGGGGAGGGAGCGAAGCGGA
>JAYTUN010000156.1:0-5007 GCA_043744495.1 Ignavibacteria bacterium | reverse complement strand
CTCAGGCGTTAAATAAACATTCATTCCGTAATTATAAACCTGAAAAAATTCTTGATAGGTATTTTCTACTGGATCTGCACAAAGATATGTTTGGCGATACCTGGAAATGGGCTGGTAAAACAAGAACATCATTGAAAACCATTGGAGTATTAACTGAAGAAATAAGAATAAATTTAAAAAACTTACTTGATGATGTAAAATTTTGGATTCAGAATAATATATATAGCAATGATGAAATTTGCGTAAGATTTCATCATAAGCTGGTATCTATTCATCTGTTTCCTAACGGCAATGGAAGACACTCAAGAATTGCAGCTGATTTGCTTGCAAAATCCTTAGGTGAAAAGGAATTTACCTGGGGCAGAAATGATTTGAATAAAAAAGGAAAAGCAAGAAATGAATATTTAAAAGCGCTTAAGGATGCTGATAACAATAATTATAAATCATTATTCACTTTTTCACGATCATGAAATTTATCATAACTTTCATTTCAGCATCTTCCTCAAAAATCCCGCAGCTATCGAATTTTTGCTCTTATTCTTTACTTACATAATATCAATAACTTATTTATAAACTTTACGTGAAAAGAGTTAAAGTAGTTTAATTTTTCACGATAAATTGTTATTTTTGTAAATGATAAACCAAACAACAAATGATAAGCTTAAGAAACTACAGGACCAATTTAATAAACTAGCTAAAGGCAAAGATGACTTGCTGAAGGAAATTGCTATTGCGGAAATCCCGGAAATGGTTTACAATTCTAACGCGATAGAAAATTCTACTCTAACACTTGAAGATACAGAAAACATCCTTTCCGGCGGCACGATCGGAAGAACAGTGAGCGTTCGCGAGTTGTTTGAAGCAAGAAATTTAGCAAAAATTACCGAAAACCTTTTAGATGAGCCCAAACAAAAATTAAGGGTAAATCTGATATTAAAGCTGCATAAAATGCTGCTCACAAATATCAATGATAATATAGCAGGGCGTTTCAGAAGCGGTAATGAATGGGCGCGCGTTGGAAATCATCTGGGAGCAAACCCTTTGTATGCTGCGGATTTAATAAAAGAGCTTGCTGATGATTACAACAATAATAAAACACGATTTTATTTAGATTCAATTGCAAGGTTTCACGCTGAGTTTGAAACTATACATCCATTTGCTGATGGCAACGGAAGAATAGGCAGAGTTTTAATAAATTTACAATTGATAAACGAAGGTTTGCCTCCAATTATAATTCAAAATAAAAGCAAACACAAAGAATATTATCCTCTGTTTGCTAACTATCCTGTAACTTTAAAGTTTGGCGGTTTCACGGTTCTATTCGCTTTGCTTTTGCAGGAATCGCTGCATAAAAGAATAACAATGCTAAGCGATAGAAAAATTATTCCCCTTTCGCTTTGGGCTACGCAAAATAAGGTTAAGCAAAATGTTGCTGCCAACAAGGCAAAACGGCAAACCATACCGGCATTTCGCCTGCGCGAAAAATGGATGATATCAGCAAATTTTAAGATGACAAAAAACTAAACCGGCAGACCACGCAATACTTATATAATAATCTCATAGGTCGCAGCTTTTTTGCACTGATCATCACTTCAGCATCTTCTTCAAAAATCCTCCTGTAAAAGAATTTTTGCTCTTTGCAATATCTTCAGGGGTTCCTTTTGCAACAACTTCGCCGCCCTTGTTGCCGCTATCGGGACCTATATCAATTACATAATCAGCGCACTTTATTACTTCAAGATTATGCTCAACAACAACAACTGAGTTCCCTTTTGCAATAAGCTCGTTAAAGCATTTCAGGAGCTTTGCTATATCATGTAAATGCAGACCCGTTGTTGGTTCATCAAAAATAAACAGCGTCTTCTCTCCTGCCGTCTGGAATGAAAGGTGATATGCAAGCTTAATTCTCTGCGCCTCACCGCCTGAGAGTGTTGTTGCGGATTGTCCCAGCCTTAAATATCCTAATCCAACTTCATCAAGAATCTTAAGCTTCGAGGTTATCCTTGGATAATCTTTAAAGAACACAATAGCTTCAGTAATACTTAAATGAAGAACGTCACTTATATTTATTCCTTTGTATTCAACCTCAAGTATTTCGTTTTTATATCTTTTTCCTTTGCAAACATCACACTCAAGATAAATATCAGCCATGAACTGCATCGCAATTTTTATGACGCCAGAGCCTTCGCATGTTTCGCACCTGCCGCCCGGCACGTTGAATGAAAAATTCCCTGCGCTGAATCCGCGCAGCTTAGATGTTGGCAATGCACCGTAAAGTTCTCTTACAAGATCAAATATTTTCATATAGGTAACCGGATTTGAGCGCGGCGACCTTCCAATTGGTGTCTGGTCAACAAGCTCAATTGCATTTATATGCTGATGTCCCAGAATTTCCCTATACTGCCCGATCTTTTCGTTGTAAATACCCTCAAGCCTTTTCTTTAATGCGCCGTAAAGAATATCGCTTATTAAAGTTGATTTACCCGAACCGCTGACTCCCGTGATACAGACAAATATCCCAAGTGGTATATCAACATTAAGGTCTTTTAAATTATTTTCCGAAGCTCCCCGTATTGAAATTACATGACCGTTCACAGCCCGCCTGCGTGCAGGCATATCAATTTTAAGTCTGCCTGTTAAATACTTTGCTGTCAGTGAATCCTTAGATTTAGCCAGGTCTTTTATATCACCTGCATAAATTACTTCACCGCCAAACTCACCTGCTTTTGGACCTATATCAATAATATAGTCGCTGGCGTTTATCATATCAGGGTCGTGCTCAACTACAATAACGGAATTTCCTATATCACGCAGAGATTTAAGTATATTTATCAACCTGTCATTATCCCTCGGGTGCAAGCCCACGCTTGGCTCATCAAGTACATAAATTGAGCCAACTAATGACGAACCCAGCGATGTTGCAAGATTTATCCTCTGGCTTTCACCGCCTGAAAGAGTGCTTGTAAGCCTACCCATTGTTAAGTAGCCTAAGCCAACTTCGTATAGAAATTTTAAACGGTTCTGAATTTCTTCAAGTATTCTGCCCGCTATTTCCTGATCGGTTTTACCAAGCTTTACTGAACCAAAGAAAAAGTAAAGTTCTTCTATATTACTTTGTACTAAATCCTTAATGGTTTTGCCCGAAAACTTAACATACATTGCTTCTTTGCGAAGCCTTGAGCCTTCGCACACTGTGCATTTTGTATATGCGCGGTAACGGCTAAGCAGTACGCGGTAATGAATCTTATATGCAGCTTCGCGCTCCACCATTCTGAAGAATTTATTTACTCCAAGATAATCTCCCATACCTTTATAGACTTTTTCAACTTCTTCCTTTGTCAGGTCTTTAAACGGAACGTGAACTCTTACATTATTCTTCTTGCCTTCAAATATCAGGTCACTTAAATGTTTGCTGTGTTTTGGAGTTGAAAAGGGGTGAATGGCATTCTGAAAGATTGATTTATTTCTATCGGGTACAATAAGATTCTCATCTATATCTATTGTCTCACCAAAGCCCTGGCACTTTGGGCATGCGCCAATTGGGTTATTGAAAGAGAACATGAGAGGCTCAGGCTCTTCAAACCTTATCCCGTCTGCTTCAAGGTGTGTGTTGAAAGGAGTCAGTAGAAATTCCCCTCTATTATGATGAGTGGTTTCGCCCTTGGCAGAGAGAGCCTCTCCCACATTTGACGCGGGAGGGTGTGTTTTATTTTCTAATCCCCCTAAATCCCCACTGTCAGGCCAGTTCTTCGACTTTATAAGGGGGACTTCTCCCTGTTCAGTCATTATAAACAAATATCCGTCACCTTCAACATACGCAAGTTCAATAGAGCCTGCAATACGCTGAACCTGTTCCTCATCACCTTTAGTAAGTGACATACGGTCAACCACAACTTTAATTTCGCCCGGCTTGATCTTCTTCGCATCGTATCCCTGGTTCAGATCAATAATTGATTTGCCATCCCATATCCTTATAAATCCTTTTTGAATTAGATTTTCAAGCTCATCTTTTACGGTTTTTTGTTCATGTGTATGTATGGGGAAAAGTATATATAGCCTGGTTTTTTCAGGCAGCTTATTAATATATTTCAGGATGTCTTCTATAGTATCACGCTTAACTTCTTTTCCGCTTATGGGTGAGTATGTTTTGCCGGCTCTTGCAAATAGTAAACGCAGGTAATCATAAATTTCGGTTGATGTCCCGACTGTACTTCTTGGATTCCTTGATGAAGTTTTTACTTCAATTGCCATTGATGGCGCGAGTCCCGTAATTGAATCAACATCGGGTTTATTAATTCTCTCGAGGAATTGTCTTGCATACGAAGACATGCTTTCGATATAACGTCTTTGTCCCTCAGCATAAATTGTATCGAACACAAGGGAAGTTTTTCCGGAGCCGCTTAAGCCCGTTACGACTACTAATTTATTGTGGGGAATATCAATATCAATATTCTTAAGGTTATTTACACGCGCCCCTTTTACAGAAATGAAATCCAGGCGTTTCCCATCCTCTGTGTTTTTGCCTGCCTTACTGAGCGGTAGCGAAGGAAGGTCATTCCCAGCCTGTCCTGCTTTAGCAGGACGCAGGCGGGAATCTTTATCAATTATAGCTTTAACATTAAGAGTCTTATTCTTAACTTCTTTATTTACTTTTTTTATGGCTTTTCCTTGCATTTAGAATTGACTTAACTATTTTGATTGACTATTTAGGCTGCCAAATGTTTAAAGCAAAATAGTCATAACTACAAAAATCGCCAAAAATTTGGTGAGAAAAAATGAAGAAAAAGTTGGCAATTGGTAAAAATGTTTTAATTTGTTTGATATGAGGACTTTTAAAAATATATTTTACTCAAGTTGACCGCTCAGCTTGCAAATCATTGTTTTTATTTTAACTACGAGTATTAACTTGTGTATTATTAATGAAAATATATTTAGCTTCAGCCATGATTTTCAGGGCTAAAGCCCTGAATTCAACGTATTTTTAAACCCCCGACATAAATGTCGGGG
>JAYTUN010000155.1:0-5054 GCA_043744495.1 Ignavibacteria bacterium | reverse complement strand
CTGTGACGGGGCTTCTGATTTTCTGAAATCTGCCAAAGTAAAGCCTGATGTAATTATTGGTGATATGGATTCTGTTAAAAGCACAACCCTTAAGTATTTTTCAAAAAGAAATGTATTGATAAAAATAAACAAAGACCAGAATAAGAATGATCTAGAAAAAGCTATACTTTATGCTTTATCAAAAAAGTATAATAATATTAATATTATCGGGTTTTCGGGGAAAAGGCTTGATCATACACTGAATAATATAAGCATTCTGAAAAAGTATTACAGAAAAGCTAATTTCAGGATTTACGATAACGGATTTGAAGGAACGATAATTAATAAAAGCATCAGTTTTGATTGTACGGTTGGAGATTTGGTTTCACTTATTCCCCTGCCAAAGGCTACGGGAGTTTCGACTGTTGGATTAAAATATCCTTTGATGAATGGGACTCTTGAGCAAGGCAAAAAAGAAGGGGCGTTGAATGAGGCTGTAGGTAATAGTGTTAGGATTAATATTTTAAAAGGTACTCTTTTGATATTAAAAGAATAGAATATATCTGCTTTTAAAATAAATAAACTTTGTATTGCATCAACTGTGTTAATATATGCACTAAGAAAGTCAGTGCACTCCAATACAACTTATACAATTTATTTCCAAATAACCCTCCTGGTAAAATCACCGTATGTTTTCAGAATTACTGCTCCTTCACTGCCTACATTTAATATGTTATAGCCGGAATTATCAAGAATATTAGAAAATATTTCAGAGTTCACTTTTTTTCTGCCTGTTACGGTTTCTCCAATTACAATATATTCCGGGTCTGTTTGTGTTATAAACTCAGGCGGCGTTTTTATGAATGAGCCTGAACCGGTTACTTTTAGTACCTGAATACTGAGGTCAAGTTTATTCAGAAATATCGTGTTAAAAATGTTGTCTTCGGGAGCGACAGCATCTGTAAATACAAATGACTGGTCACCATAGAGAAATTGTGTCATCATGGTTGAACCCTGTAACAGGCTATCATAATATAGGTATATCCTGAACTTCCCTTTTGAATTTATAATTTTTGAACCTGTTATATATTCTATCTTAGTATCATCAAAATTTGCTGCAAATCTTTTACCACCCAATACTTGCTTATAATATATTGGCAGCATAATTTTTGAAACAGAATAATTACTTACAAGATAAAGCAAATTTCGGAATTCATTTTTATCAAGCGAGTTAAGTATCAGGAGGTCAATATTATCAATTGATTTTGATTTAAGATAAGGAATAATAGTTCTGCCGGCTGAATTATTCCGTTCATTTGATGTACCTGCATTTATCATTACAGATGTTCCTTCAGGCATTTTAACTAGTGTACTGTTTGATGAGCCTGCATATAGGAATGTCAACTCAGCTTCATTGGTTTTGCCGGAAATATCCTTCCATATCATAAAATTCATAGTTAACAGTAATATTACAGCTATTCGGATATTAATATTTTTTAATGAAACAGAAAGAACCAGAACAAGGATAATATAGTAGAATATGAACATCATAGAATCAACAAAATATGTTTCAACAAAGGAATAATCCCACTTAGCGCATTTTTCAATTAGCGATATCTGAAAATACAGCAGCGCTGAATTTACAGCAGCAAAATACGACGCAAACCACATTGAAATAGTAGAAAATATTATCATTATGAAACCTATTGCAAGTGAAATATTTGATAGAGGTATAGCAAACAGGTTTGATACCAATGAAACAATTGAAATTTTCTTAAACATTAGTGCAGTAACAGGTAATGTGCCCAGTTGAGCGGCAAGTGTCCCGATAAACAAAGAGAAAATTCCCCTAAGAGCTTTAACACTATATTTATTTCTATTAAGCAAACTATACCATTTTATTGATTGCAACCACTTATCAAAAATCGGGTAAATAATAATTAACGATAATAACGCTGAAAATGAAAGTATAAATCCGGCATCAAATAATTGCCTTGGGTCAATAATCAATATTACCAGAGCCGCAAATGAAACTATATTGTAGCTGTTCGGTTTTCGCTCTGCAATTTGTGCTATAAGGAATATTGATGCCATTATCACTGCCCTTACAATTGATGGTGTGTTTCCGGTTAGCTCCATATAGAACAGCAAACAGCCGATAGTAATGAAAATTTTATAAGAATACTTTATTGGGATAATTATTAGAATACCCCATAAGATAAGGATAACATAAGCTACATTGAGTCCCGATACAGCAATTATATGAGCAACACCCGCATTAATGAAATTCTGCTTCATTTCACGGGAAATATTACTTTTCTCTCCCAACAGCAGACCTTTAAGATATTCCCCTTCACCGCCTCCAATTAATGAGTCGATGGTTTTAATAGAATGCTCCTTAACAGGGTATATAATATTTGAACGGAACCAGCTCGGCTCTGCATGTCCGTTCAGAGTAAGATTCTCATATCCGAAAGAAGTTACAACCGCATCAATATCATGCAGTTTTAAATACTCACCGTAATTAAACTCACCCGGGTTCCGCTGAAACGGCAGATTTTCTAGCCTGCCCTTAATTTCTATTACGTCTCCATAAGTAAATTTGTGAAGAAAGTCTTCTTTAAATTTATTTTTGTATATTGTTGTAAGTACTTCTCCCGTTGAAGCTGAGTCATTTACAGATTGTACATTCAGCAGTATCTTTATTCTTTCATCATTCACTTCCGGCTGCTCTGAAATAATTCCTTTTATTACTGCATTGTATGATGATGATTTGATATGTTTTGAAATATTATCTGAATCAGTTTTGTAGTACCTGTATTGAAAGCTGAACAATCCAAACAGGATAAGTATAAAAAGGTAAGGAAAGAGATATAACTGACAACTGGCTTTTTTATTATAAAGCAATAAAATAATCACAGCTAGGGCTGCAAGTATTGCAATAAAAAGCCATTCCGGCAGCAATGAAAGATTTATACCAGTGTAGTAACTGATAATAATTCCTGCAACAAGCGGAATTAACGTTATAAGTGCTGGATATTTTTTAGTAAACTGGTTAAACACGATGCAAAGTTAAGTAATTTTAATATTTATTTTACTGTAAAATTGAAGTTTGTTATGTAAAAAAATAAACCCTTTACATCTCTATAAACTATGTAAATATTTTTGTAATTTGCAGAATTAAGAATTTAAACGAAACCAGGAAAAACTCAGCAGCAAAGAAATCCGGTTAAATAATACTTCAACTAAAATGACAGACGAAATAAATAAATCCACCACGAATCAGGATAAGAAAACAAATAATTTACAAAATGGTGAATTACAGCCCGGTGAATTAAATCGAGGATTCAAATTCAGGGTTGCAATGACGATAGTTTTTTTTATTCTATCGCTGGTTTACATTTTATGGCTGTTGAAAATGGTATAACATAAATAATTAAAGAAAGATTGAATGAAATACATTACAAGTCAATTCTCAAAATATCTGGATAAGCTCAAAGTAGAAATATCACTTTACCGCAATGAAGCTGACCTGTGGAAATTAACAGATGACCTTAAAAACACACCCGCCAATCTTGCTCTGCATTTATGCGGAAACTTAAAGCATAACATTGGCGCTATAATTGGTAATAACGGGTATGTGCGTGAAAGAGATAAGGAATTCTCAGCATCAAGTATAAGCAAAGTTGATATACTAAATGAAATTCAGTCGACTATTAATATAGTTCTTCCAATACTAGAAAGATTAAGCAGCGAAGATATTTCAAAGCAATTTCCCGAAACCTCAAATGGAGAAGATCAAACCGTATATGATGCGCTTATCAGGCTTGCATTCCACTTCGCTTATCATTTAGGACAGATTAATTACCACAGAAGAATATTAGAACTATAAATCAATTCAGATAGCAATAAGAATCAATGAAAAATTAATGGATTTAATGAAGAATATTATTAACAGGCTGAAATTCTTATTATATGAAGTTCCGGAAAAACTAAGTAATTTATCTGGTAATGAGCTATCATTAAAACCTCACGAAGATAAATGGTCTAAAAAAGAAATTATTGGTCATTTGTGTGATTCAGCAATAAACAATTTAAGCAGGTTTGTAAGAGGACAGTTTGAAAAACAGCCGTTTAAGGTCATCTCATATAACCAGGATAAGTGGGTTAAGGTAAATCATTACAATGAAATTAAAATTGAAGAAATAATTAATTACTGGAGATCATTAAACAGGCAGATAATTAACGTAATAACAAATATTCCGGAAGATAAGCTTGCTGTTGTATGCAATCTTGGTAATGCAGCATTCAGAGAAGTTGAAACAGATAAAACCTTACTGTGGCTGATTGAAGATTACCTTTTCCATATAGAATATCATTTAAGGCAGGTTGTTGGTGAGCTTTAAGCCTTCACTTTTTTTAATGAAGAAATGAATATCATAATTATTCCTGTCATCATTACAATTGATAATACAAACAAATAATAAGTATAATTTGCAATTCCGTTTATTTGGAACCATATTACAAGCGCCTGGTAGAACAGAAGCGCTTCACTAAGGGTAAATGATATTAAAAATATATACGCGCCAATTTTCAAAACTGTATTCCCCGGTTAAAGAAGACCATTACCTGTTAACCAGCCAATTATTCCCGCAGAAATAACTCCCAGCATAACCAGGTGAATGAAACCAATTGTAACTTCTCTGTTTAAAAATGCCGCTTCGCCAATTTTTGGCAATGCAGAAATTAACTGCAATAAGTATTTTATTAATAGTGCGAAAAAGCTGAACCTGAATAATATTTGGGGTAAACCTTTTTCACAATGAAAAACTTTTACTTCATTGGCAAATAAAATCTTGTAAAGATAACTTACTCCCGCAAGCTGCATAAATGCGCTTGCAATTCCTGTATATGTTACTCAAGTTGACCGTTTGTAACTCGAAACGCTGTTTCAAGCATAAATTATTCTAATCTGTAGGTTCCATTTACAAACTTTAAATCATTATTAAACAACGATATAAAGAACTCAAACTATCAACTGGAGTAATTATAAGTTTAATTTAAGCTATGACCCC
>JAYTUN010000154.1:0-5091 GCA_043744495.1 Ignavibacteria bacterium | reverse complement strand
GGGACGCAAATTACTGCTGCAAAAAATTGAAGAAGAAACCCAACCTATAGAAAAATTTATAGATGAAGTTATGACTGTTAGGTTAGTAACAACTCCTGGGACTGCAATTTATATGTCCAGCAACCCTAAAGGGACCCCGCCTGCACTTGTAAAGAACATGAAGCACAACAGAATACTTCATAAACAAATTATCGTTTTGAGTATCATATTTAAGAAAGTACCTCATATAAATGTTGAAGATTCTATTGAAATTGAAAACCCTACCGAAGGTTTTTATAGGGTTATTGCTCCTTATGGATTTATGGATAATGCAAATATACAGCAGATAATAGAAGCATTAAATCATAAAGGTATTACTATCAATATTAACAAAACAACATTCTTTCTTGGCAGAGAGCTTATTGTAGCAAAAGAAAAATATGGATTGTTAAGATGGCGCAAAAAGCTTTTTATACTGCTTTCACGGAATTCACAAAGAGTTACTGAATACTTTAATATTCCAAATGACAGGGTTTTTGAAGTCGGCTCGCAAATTGAAATTTAAATACTGAAACTTTAGTACTTAGGCTTATTTAATATCCGGCTTCCCTGACCTGATCTTCATCCATTCCAAAATAATGCGCTATTTCATGAACTAGAACTTCACGTATCTTTTCCTTTAACTCATCCATAGTATTACAATATCGTTCAATATTTCTCTGGAATAATATTATTCTATCAGGTGTTGTATTCATATAATAAGTATTACGGTATGTATATGGTACGCCTGAATAAATACCTAATAGAGAATACTTATCGGTTAATCCAACCCTTCCAAGATCCGTTTCTGCTGGATATGGCTCTGCCATAAAAGCAAGATTTTCGATCTTATCTTTAAATGGTTCGGGAATGCTCGTTAATGCATCTTCCATCATATCACTGAACTCTTCTTCACTCACTGATATCAAGATTTATTCTCCTTTACAAATGGCTGGGTAATATTTACTATTCTGAATTTTTCGCTGTACTTAAACTTTTTTGTGTATTGAGATAAATGTGTTTTTACCCAATCACTCATTGACTTATGATCGCTGAATTGTGAACGATGTGCTTCTATAAGTCTTATCTTTTCTTTGATATATGCCGTAATATTTTCAAAGTAATTAGGCTTATCTGTACCAAAAAACCAGAATTTTTGTACGGCAAACGGTTCACCGGTCAGCAAGTATCTGTTCCTTGCAGCAAAAACAGCATCAAATGCGGCTTCTGCTATTTCACGATGGTCTCGGTGAAGCAGGTTTACACTTTCAAATGTTCGGTTTGCCGGATCAAATGAAAATACTATTTCAGGTTTAACTTTCTTTATGATAAGTGCTATTTGCTCTCTTAATTTATCATCATATTTTAAAAAGCAATCTTTATAATTCAGGAAAAATACTTTCTTTACTCCAAGAATCTTTGCAGCTTTTAACTGTTCATTGTGTCTTATTTTAACTCTATCAGCTCTTGACTTATGAGCTATCTTAAAGCCATTTTCTCCGTTTGTTGCCACAATAAAATATATATCATACCCTAGCTTTTTGAATTTAAACATAGTTCCGCCGCTGGAAAACTCTATATCATCCGGGTGCGCTGAAACAGCAAGTAATACTTTATTCATTATGATACCTGTCAAGCTTAAATGTTTCGCCTAAGTACAGCTTTCTAACCATCTCGTCACCGGCAAGTTCATCGGAAGATCCCTGCCTGAAAATTTTTCCTTCAATTAGAATGTATCCCCTATCAACAATTGATAGTGTTTCATGCACGTTATGGTCTGTTATTAATACACCAATGCCTTTGTTTTTTAGCTTGGCAACAATTTTCATTATTTCTTCCACTGCAATAGGGTCAATACCTGCAAATGGCTCATCAAGCAAAATAAATTTGGGGTCAGATGCAATTGCCCTGGCAATTTCTGTTCTTCTTCGCTCTCCGCCTGATAACACATAACCTTTGCATGTTGCAATTTGGGTTATCCCGAATTCCTTCATCAGTTCATTAGCTTTATCTTCCCTATCAGCTTTATCCATTGCCATAAATTCCAGAACAGAGTATATATTCTGATACACAGACATTTTCCTGAATATAGATGCTTCCTGCGGCAAGTAACCTATGCCAAGCCTTGCACGCTTATACATAGGCTGTGATGAAATATCATCACCATCAAGCAGTATCTCGCCTGAATTAGGTTTTATCATGCCTGTTATCATGTAAAACGTAGTAGTTTTACCCGCACCATTTGGACCCAGCAAACCTACAATTTCACCTTGTTTCACAGAAACAGAAACACCATCAACTACAGCTCTTTTGCTGTATTGCTTAACAAGATTAGTAGCTTTTAAAATTGACGGCAAATTTTTATTTCCTGATCTCTTTTAATTTATATAATAGTTCCGAAAGTATTTCCCCGCTTTTCCCGGTGAGGATCTCATCAAGATCATTTGACATAACCGTTGGCTTGATGTTTATTTCTGCAACATAAGCACCTGATCTCTTTGCTATGAGTGGCAGCATTGCTGCCGGATAAACTTCCGCTGAAGTGCCAATAGTGAAAAATACATCAGAATTCTTTGCACAATATTCAGCATGTTTCAATGCCTTGGCAGGAAGCATTTCTCCAAACCAAACAACATCAGGCCTGATAAATCCACCGCATTTTTCGCACTTCAAAACTTTCTTTTCAGTAACATCTATTTCGTTATAAAATGTTTTACAGCCGAGGCAGAAATTTCTTTCAATATTACCGTGTAATTCAGTTACTTTTTTACTGCCTGCACGGTTATGCAGATTATCTATATTTTGCGTTATAAGATTAAAATCTTCAAACACTTTTTCCATCTCAGCAAGGGCATAGTGCCCTGCGTTTGGTTTGACATCCCTCATTATTTCACGCCTGTGCTGGTACCAGTTCCACACAAAATCCGGATCAGACATAAAAGCTTCAAAGTTTGCAAGTTGTTCGGGTTTGAATTTTTCCCATATCCCGCCAGGGTCTCTGAATGTTGGCACACCGCTTTCAGCAGATACTCCTGCACCAGTCAAAACAGAAACATTTTGAGCTACTTTAAGCCTCTGCAATAATTCCTTTGAAAAATTCACTATTGCCTTACACGCCTGATTATAGTCAACATTTCTTTTACAGCATTTTCAAGACCCGTAAAAACCGCACGTGCAATTATCGAATGCCCTATACTAATTTCATCTATTTCCTGTATGTTTGCAATTGCAGTTATATTCAGATAGTTTAAACCATGTCCGGCATTTACACCTAATCCAAGACCTTTTGCTATAATCGCAGTTTGTCTTATTTTCTCAAGCTCACTTAAAATTTCTAACGTATCCGTTAATAATCCATACTTACCTGTATGTATTTCAATCATATCTGCACCCATTTCCAATGCCTGGTCAACCATTTCAGGATTTGGCTCTATAAAGACACTGGTTTTAATTCCTGCATTTCTTAGCTTTTCAATCGCAGGTGTAACTTTAAACACAGTAGCAAACAGGTCAAGTCCGCCTTCGGTGGTAAGCTCTTGTCTTTTTTCAGGAACAAGAGTAACCATGTATGGTTTTATATCGCAGGCTATTTTTACCATTTCATCATTAGCAACCATTTCAAGATCGAGCTTTGTTTTAACGGTCTCTTTTAATATTTTTACATCCCTATCAATAATATGTCTTCTGTCTTCTCTTAAATGGCATACAATACCATCGGCGCCTGCAAGCTCACAAATACCAGCCGCAATTACCGGGTCAGGTTCTTTTTCCATCCTAGCCTGTCTTAGAGTAGCAATGTGGTCTATATTAATGCAAAGTCTCATTGTAGTATTTAATTAATTTGAAAATAATTTTATAAATGCATCAAAACCAATTCCGTATGATTGAGATTTATACCTTAGCACCGAAATAACATCAACAAATATCATTACACTCCAGTGAACCAGGAAACAATAGATGAATGACTTTGCCCTCCATGCCTGCACGCCAAGAATTAATCCTGCGAATATTGAAGCAAAAACTTCAATTTCAGGTTTACCCCTGTGTAAAATAAAGAACGGTATCATTTGTATAAAAATTGCATAGTAGCCAAATTTTTGTTTTAGCCCAAACATCATATACCCGCGCCAGAAAAATTCCCATGCCAGCATGTAAAAACCAACAAAAAGCTCATAATACAGCAAAACAGAGATATTTTCCCTTACAAACGGTCCGCCTTGCGGGTATGTTCTTGCAAAACTTTCACTTCCTGAGGCGATCCACAAGAATGGCAGCATTACAATAACGAACAATAAAGCTGATTTTAAACCAAACTTATAATCACCTAAACGGAAACCATAATCTGCGAGTTTCCCTTTTAAAACAAGAGGAATAAGTATTAATGGAATAATAAACATAAGAAACCCATCTGCAGAAAACCAATAAAGGGTTGCATAGAACTTATCGTCACTGGTATCAAATACTTTCCTAAAAAAATTTGGCGAGGCAAACTGCATAGATAGAAATGTGACAATAGCCACAGACATAAATATAAATGTCTCTTTAAAGCTGAGAGTTTTTATTGCCTCAATTAATAAGCGTATTTCAAGTTTAAACGAGTTCAAATATGGCTAAAGTTTGAATTTGTATGATTAATATTTCTTTTTTATTACGTATTGAATAGTTTCAGGTTTAACAGAAATAACAGTACAACCTTGCGGAATTTCAAAAACCGGAGTTAATGATCCTGTCGAATCAGATAGTATTTTCCTGTAATCGATACTTGCAATAATTTTTGTGTTATCAATACCTGCAAGCTGGTTTACTCCGCCCTTAAGCTGAATGGAAATTGTTTGAGGGATAAGCAATACTTCTTTATCAGAAGGAGTTTCGGGCACTTTTATTTCTATATTGCTGAATTCTTTTTCTGCAGTTGGCTCAATATTTATTTTCAGTTTTATTTCACTTTGTGAGAGCCATAATACATTGGTTAAGCTGTCTGATATACTGATACTTCTTACTATTCCTGCATTAACATTATCAAATATTATTGATTTGGTATTTAAATGATCAAGTTTTCTTAAAATATCAACA
>JAYTUN010000153.1:0-20039 GCA_043744495.1 Ignavibacteria bacterium | reverse complement strand
ATAATGTAAAATTGTGCGATATTTATATCTTTCGTTAATTACAGACGGGGATTAGAAATCCTAAATATAATTATAATCTCAAATCCCCGTCTATGATTTAAGTTGGAATTTATTTTAAGAATAATCAAAATTGGAAATAAACCTGTGATAATTTTCCCCCTTTACAAGGGGGACTTATTATTATTTCTATTTAATCAAAATCATTTTTTTGCTTTGGTTGAAGCTGCCGCTTTGGAGCCTGTAAAAATAAACACCGCTTGGGTATAAAGAAGCTTCGAAATCAGTTTCATAAACTCCTGCTTGTAAATTTTCATTCACAAGTAATTTAACTTCCTTGCCTAAAGCATCAAACATTGTAATCTTTACATTACCCGCATTGGGAAGTTCAAACCTTATCTTTGTTGAAGGATTAAACGGATTAGGAAAATTTTGACTTAATGAATAAGATTTAGGTATTTCATTGGAAATTGGGTGAATGCCGATAACTTGTGAATACTTTGCCGTAAATATATTAGAATTACCAAAAGAACATCGACCCGTAACAAGTATATTATTATTCTGATCTACAGTAATATCCTTCGCTACTCCTGTTCTGATTGTATCTCTATAAACCCAAAGTAATTGACCATTAATTGTATATTTCAAAAATCCTGAAATGCCATCAATTCTTGCAAGTATAAGTATATTATTAGCAGATTCACCTACTATCTTTATCGGTAATTCTTCATAGGTTATAGTGCCAAAGACACTAGTCCAAACAACATTTCCATTAGTATTGATACAAGTTGTCCTAATATCTTCAGAAGCAAAATCATAATTACGTGAAGTTACAAAAGATGTACCATTAGTTGCAACTAATATTCTTGGTTCTCCTCTTGAGGATGTGTCATTTTTTATCCAGTTAATATTCCCATTCGAATTTAATTTAACTGTTCTTGATTTAAATTCATTATTTACACCGGCAATGTATATATTTGAATTGTTATCCATACCAGAACAATATTTATACACAAATAAACTATCAATAACTTTAGACCATATTAAACCCCCTGAATTATCATATTTTATTGTAGTAACCGTATAACCAGAATTATTCTCATATGCATTACCCACTACATATACATTATTTGAATTATCCAAATGTAATCCAAATGATATGTCGTTTCCATTCATTGCTCCATTATAATTTTTATACCATAATAAATTTCCGTTATTTCCATACTTAATTGTAGTATAGTTATATCCACTGGGTGTCATAGATGTACCAATGGCATATATATTCCCGGATTGATCTATTAACATCGTTTCTGAATAATCAGCGTGAGTTCCGGATGCGTTGAAATTACTGAACCATATTGAATCACCTAAAGGTGAAAGTTTATATAAAAACATATCTATATTACTTGAAACTAAAGCTGTACCCAAAACAACAATATTCCCATCTGGAGCCAATAAGATCTTATCTACGGCATCATTTATATTCCCATTGTATAATTTCTGCCAGATTAATGAACCTGTTGCATTGTATTTTGATACATAAATTTCATTGAAAAGTTTTCCGGTTGAGTATACATTTCCATTTCCATCCGAACAAAGAGAATATCCTCCATTATTTGAAGAAAGCCCTTCTATGTATTTGAACCATTCATTTGTTGGTTGTGAATAAAGTGTAATTTGAGAGAAAAGGAATAATATTAAATAGAATTTATATGATTGCTTCATAAATAGTATTTTAGATTAATATAAAATATAAATATTTTTATAAAAATGTAATATAAAAAAAACCGGCTTTCTCCGGGCTTTCATTCAATTACCAGTATTTATCAACAATAATAATTATTTCTTCCTTCCCCTTGGGGCTGTAAGCCTTGTTTCTGAGGGAGGGAAAGCGTGGGGTTTTATTCCACAGTAACGCTCTTTGCCAGGTTACGCGGTTGGTCAACATTGCATCCTCTTAGTACTGCTAAGTGATAAGCAAGCATCTGCAATGGTATTGTCGTTAAGATAGGTGATAACATCTCAAGTGTATGAGGTATCTTGATTATGTAATCTGAATATTCATCTATATGCCCGTCGGAATCAAAATCAGTAATTGTAATTACAACACCTTTTCTAGCCTTAACTTCGCGAATGTTTGAAATAACTTTTTCGTAAGTAGAGTCCTTTGGCGCTATAAAAATTACAGGCATATTCTGGTCAATTAAAGCAATCGGACCGTGTTTCATTTCCGCCGCGGGATAACCCTCAGCATGGATATATGAAATTTCCTTCAGCTTTAGCGCGCCTTCAAGCGCAACAGGGAAGTTATAACCCCTGCCCAGATAAAGCATGTGCTGACAGTACTTAAATATTTTTGCTATTTCAAGAATTTTGTCATTTAAAGTCAAAATTTCTTTTATCTTCTCGGGAATGCGCAAAAGTTCATCTGTAATTTTCTTTATTTCAGAATGCGGCAATGAATTTCTGTACTGAGCTATCATTAATGCAATGAGTGCAAGTCCGGTAAGCTGTGATGTAAATGCCTTTGTTGAAGCCACACCAATTTCAGGTCCGGCGTGGGTAAAAATACCTGCATGAGTTTCCCTTGAAATCGTGCTTCCCACAACATTTACTATGCCATATACATCAGCTCCGCGTGATTTAGCTTCCTTAAGTGCCGCAAGTGTATCAGCGGTTTCACCGCTCTGGCTGATAACAAACATTATATCATTCGGGTAAATTACCGGGTTGCGGTAGCGGAACTCAGATGCATATTCAACCTCAACGGGAATTTTACACATCTGCTCTATCATATACTCTCCAACCAAACCGGCATGCCATGCCGTTCCGCAGGCAGAAATTATTATCCTCGGAGCGAATTTTAATTTTTCGGTAACGTTCATTAAGCCGCCAAGCTTAACAAGCCCGGTATCTTTAATTATCCTTCCGCGCATTGTATTGGTTATCGAATCAGGCTGCTCATTAATTTCTTTGAGCATGAAATGTTCATACCCGCCCTTTTCAATCTCTTCAAGATCAAACGTTATCTCTTCAAGTTCGCGTTCTATCTTCTCATCGTGAATGGTTTTAATTTCAAACTTATCCCTGTTCACAATTACCATTTCGCCATCCATAAGGTAAAGTACCTGGCGTGTATGTGGAATTATTGCTGCTGCATCTGATGCGATTATAAACTCGCCTTCGCCAACTCCTAATACTAACGGACTTCCTTTTCTTGCTGCAATAATTTTATCAGGATCGAATTTTGATAGTACACACATTCCATAAGTGCCGTCAACTTCAGCAAGTGTAAGCCTTACTGCGGTTTCAAAATCCATCACATTTTTGTAATGAGAGCGAATTAAGTGTACAAGGCATTCTGTATCTGTATCAGTTATGAACTGGTAGCCTTCGCGCTCTAAACGTGTTTTAAGTACATTATAGTTTTCTATTATACCGTTATGTATTACTACAATTTCGTTATCTTCATCAAAAATAGGATGAGCATTAAGGTTATTAGGTTCGCCATGCGTTGCCCAGCGTGTATGACCAAATCCGATAGTAGCTTCTTTATCATAGCCGTTATTGGCAAGAAGATTTTCAAGATCAGTAACTTTTCCGGCAGTTTTCCTTACTGCAATCTCATTATCAAACATCAACGCAACACCTGCTGAATCATACCCTCTGTATTCAAGCTTCTTTAATCCGCTTAAAATGATTGGAAGTGCCTGTTTATTACCTAAGTATGCTACAATACCACACATGAATTTTTTGGTTTAATGTTTAGAATCTTTATTTTTTACAAGTAAACATACTATAAATGGTGTATGGTAACAATACCACTTATACGTTACTGACCTGTCAAATTCCAAATAAAATTGAGCAATATTTTGCCCAATGAAGAATTGGTTCAAAATAAAAACCAAACAAAATGTTCGGAATTAATAGAATTAACAAGATTATTAGTGACTTCGTTTCAATTATTGGCATTATTTGGGTATTTTTACCGGAAAAAATGCTTACGGTTATTCGGAAAATAAAATATAAAAAAATTGCCGATGATAAAATTCCAATAACAATAAGCCAATAAAAAGATGAACTGCCAAGTGAAATATATAACATTATTTTACCTGTGAATCCTGCGCTTAAAGGAAAACCTGCTGATGATATCAGGAAAAATATGAAAGAAAGAAAAAGAAATTTATCACTTTTTCCAAGTCCTTTAAAGCCAATAGTGTCATTAATTGAATATCTATCGCTTATTAATTTTATGCAAAACATTAATCCCAAACCATTAATAGCAAAAACAATAAGATTGAAAACAGAAGCAGTCATTCCGGCAGGTGAGGAAGGAATAATTCCCATTAAAATATAACCGGCTTGTGATATAATTATGTATGAGGCGATCTTTTTTAAGTCATACTGCCACAGGATTACAAAATTACCTGCAATTATTGATACCGAAGAAATTATTGCAAGCATTAATTGCCAGTTAACTCCGGATATTAGGTTATATTGGTCAGGGGTGTTAATAAAAGTATTTGAGTCATGAAACAAAGTTATAAAAAATCTGCCCATAACCAGCATTATTGTTATCACATTAATAACTGCAAACTGAGCGATGTGAGTGATATTCAACTTTCTGCTGAAAAATGGAAAACTTAAATTGTATGGAGCAAGTAATGATATAAATGCAAAACCAGAAGTTATCATGATTACTGCAATTATCAACGCAAGTGTATTGAAGGGATTAAAAGATAAAAATTTTGCAATATCTATATACCCACTCATACCGGTAATACCATAGATCAGGGTAAAACCATAAAGCATTACAGCCATAAACATACTAGAGAATATATAATGTTTAATGGCTGGCCTCAGCTCATAATAAATTATTAAATATAAAGGGATAATCATTACCTGTAATGTAATGAATAGAACAAATATATTTGATGCGCTTATACTTAATAAAGCGCCAATTAACGAACATAAGATAAGGTTGTAATTATTCTCGACTTCATTGTTACGGTAAAAAGCTAACACCGATACAAGCATTGTCAATAATATTATAACGCGGCCTCCGTATGAATAATGGTCAGCAGTAATTACACCATTAAATAATTGCTGGGGGGCGCTGTAAGCCTGCAGCAATGAAAATAATGCTGCAAGTGAAACTCCGCTTAATAATATTACATAGCCAGATTTTGCAGGCTTGCTGTTAAAATCCTGAGTAATATTTAAAATAATTACAGATACTGCAAGAGTAATTTCTGGAAGAAAATTGAAGAGAATATTAAGTGTTTCCTGGCTCAATTATTATATTTAATACGTTCAATTTTCTTAAAAATGTTATGAAAATAATTGTACACTTTTAAATCCTCTTGTTCCCAAACTCCAGAGTTTGTATCAAAACTCTCATTATTAGACTGCTCACCCATGCCTTCGGCTTGGCGTTGCGAGCCGTCTCTACAATTTTTAAAAGATATTCAAGTAGAGACGTCCCGACATGACTGGCTTGACAGTTGGGACGTCTTTTATAGGTTTTGAGACAGCCTCTCCAGTTTGGGAATGCAAAACTTCCTTTTCAACTAATGCTTCAAAGTAAGTCAGGGACTCTCACCCTTACAAAGTTGCCTAATTTAGATTTTGAAAACTTAGCGCGGCTCACTTGGAACTGCGGAGCAGTTGAAAGTCCTGACTTGCTTCAGTAAGCGGTAGCTTGCTAAAGAAAGTCCTACCAATTCCGCCATTACCTGTCCCGCTTTCCTGACTTTAGTAGCGGGAGCGGCAGATACTATTTGTTAATAAAAGACCTTAAAAACTTTCTTCTTGATGCTACTTTTAATTCTTTTTCTCTTTTGAAAGCTGATGCTCTATCATTTACTTCTTCAAAATAAATTAATCTGTATGGTAGGTAAGGTCTTGTTGATACTACTTTGCCTTCATGATGCTGCTTAACTCTTCTTTGTAAATTATCCGTTTGTCCTATATATATCCTGTCCCTGGATTCCGAATAAAGACAGTAAACGTAATATTTACTCATACAGAAAAGTTGTTTTCTTTTGTACCGCCAAACGACTGTCTGAGCAGTCAAGACTGCTAGCCAGTCAGGGACTCTCACCGTTACGAAGTTGCCCTCACTAGATTTTGTAACTTAACGCGGCTCACTTGCTTTAGCTTGCTAAAGAAAGTTCTACCAATTCCACTTATATATTTAAAAAAGTATTTGTACCGCCAAACGGAGTCGAACCGTTACAATGTTGCCATTACTAGATTTTGAGTCTAGCGCGTCTACCAATTCCGCCATGGCGGCAAGTACAAAAGAACAAAACGATAAAAACTGATTACTGAAAACTTAGCGCGCATGACTTGGAACTGCGGAGCAGTGGAAAGTTTCTACCAATTCCGACCATGTTTGTCCCACTTCAGCGGGAGCGGCAAGTACTACTTAATTATTAAAGATCTCAGAAATTTCCTGCCTGATTTTTTTAATTCTTTTTCCCTTCTGAATGCTGAGGCTCTATCGGTCACTTCTTCAAAATATATTATCCTGTATGGAAGATACCTCCTGGTTGAAATCACCTTACCTTTACAATGCTGCTTAAATCTTATTTCAATATTGGCAGTCTGACCTATATATAATCTATCATGTATATCTGAATAAAGACAATAAACAAAGAATTTACCCATTTATATAAAATAGCGTGAATTTTTAGAACACAATAATAATAATTTTAGAAAATACTTAAAATGAAATAAAATACCACAAAAAAGAGTGCAGCTACCGTAATTATTGCAGTTTGACTGTTAGTATAACATTTCCTGAGTATTAAAGAAGCATAGTTTACCGGTTCAACCAGTTCCGGCATTATTTCTGAAGTAAACCATGTTTCTGCTTTATATATACGACCGGCTGTTAAATAAATAAAATTGAAAATTAACCTTAAACCACTGCGTATTGGTGCAAAAAAGTATTTTACAGAATTATCTATTATTGTTTTTAAAGTTTCAGGAACAGGTATCTTAGTTTTTAGTTTACTGAATAAATCTGCCGAAAAACTTCTAACTGTTGTTGATACTAACAATACGGAAGTTATCACAATGCATAAATAAACAATTATTGCGAGAATATAATATAGAGCAGTATTTATCAATAATTCACTCAATCCGGCTTACCTCATCAAAATTATTTGTTTTATATTCTTTATAATGTTTAATGAATAATATTATTCCCGCTGAAATATTCAGCATACAAATTGCCGCAATCAAAAAAATTGTAATTTGACCCTCTGCATTGAAATTCCAAAATCCCGAATATGCTGAAATGTTTAATATTGAAGCGGAAAAAAGTATTGAAAGTCCAATTATTACTCTTACTGCTTCTTTTGCTGTAAGCATTATATATAACCCAATACCTAACATTACTGCGCTTATGAAAATGAAATGATTTATCCCTGTTTCCATCAGCTTTTTACTCCTGTTAATCTTGCAATCCTGAAAAGTACAGGAATCATTACTGAAAATAAAAGCGATATTGCCAAAATAAATGGTATATATTTTGTGAATATCATACTGAATGAATTCAGGCTGTAATCAATGTTGATCATTTGCCATCTTGTATTGCCTAACAGACTTGCAAGTATTGCAGTTAGCAAACTAATTACCAAAAGTGAAAATATATTAGTCTTTAAAGTTGCCCTGTAATCAATAATTAAATATTCATTAATTATATTTTTTAACAGGTGAGCGGTGAAAAATATCATCAATAATAATAAAGAAATCAACAATGAAAGCAATTGAGAATTAGAAATTATCAGTAATCCGCATATACCGCTTAATAAATATACAAAGCTCATTAATGAATTTTTCGCATTTGCAATAAATGCTATATACATTACAAAAAGTAATACTATTGCAGCAAATATGTAAAAAATTAAATCGTGCAAATTATATTGTTATATATTTTATTTGTTGAATTGCCACGACCTTCTTGACTGGTTTCTCAGTCAGGTCGTGGATAAGATACATCGCCCTAGTTCGGGACTTTAGTCCCAGAATAAATTAATTTAATGTATGCTCTTTCAATACATAATAAATTGCTTTAAGCTGTGGCGGATTTGTTCTGTTGGCGCCCCATTTTACTATCCCAACATCTTTTTTATACCACATCTCAAATGAAAATGTAAAGCCATCAGTTATCATAATATAATAACAATCATTGTATGTGCCGTCTTCTGTTACAATTGTTTCTTTATCACTATTGATACTTCCGTTAAATATCCCAAAGCTCCATTTAAAACCTGTCTTAAAATTATCCGGTGATGGAACAAATACTCCGCTTACACCCATATAATTACTTACTTCAACCTCGCCATTTGTTTTTACTGTAATTGACCTTTCTTCATTATCTTTGGTAAGGTAGGGGAATGTGGTTACTTTCATTATTATTCCTCCGTCAACTTTCTTTACGTCTTTGGCTTCAACTTTGAATAACTCACTCTCATTCCTTGGCGCTTCATTGATGTAAACCCATTTATTTCCCTCTTTTAAAGGAAAGTATGGATTGTAGTCTTCAATCGATGTTTGATTTCTTATTTCAACTTTTGACTTCGTTTTGCTTGAGTTACAACTGAATGCCGAAAGTATTGCAAAGAGTGACATCAATAAAATCATATTCCTAATTTTTCTCATTATTTTTTGATTGTTGGTTTAGCGCTCTTTTGAAAAACGCCGATCTGATCAACGAAATCCTTGAAGGGGAAATTATTTATTGTATTGTAAAGTAAAATTACAAATGGACTTATTATTATTAAAAATAATATCAGATATAATGCAACAGCATTCCAGCCCATGTATAAGAAAAATTTAAATACATAAACAAGTAAAACTGCCTCTAATGATGCGAATGATATAAATAATATGACGGCAGAAATAATGTTGAAATATTTATTAACAATGCTGTTTAAAAGTTTTTTAGAAAACAAACTGATAGTTATTACTATTATAGTAATAAACACCAAAACTACCTGTGCTGAGCATGCTTCGTATAATATTTTACTTGTTGAGATCATTAAATGTAAAATTACGCAAAAATAAATAAAAAAGACCCGCCAATTAGCGGGTCTTTAACCATTAATCTTCAAATGCAATTTATCTATGCAGGCTGAAGCTGGGCGTCTAATTTTTGTGACATTGCCTGTTTGGGAACTGCGCCAATTATCTGGTCAACAATATTACCGTCTCTGAATATCAATAATGTTGGAATGCTTCTTATTCCGTATTTCGTCGAAACGTTTGGATTGTTATCAACATCAAGCTTGCCAATTTTAACTTTCCCCTGGTATTCGCCCGCAAGCTCTTCAACTATAGGTGCTATCATTTTGCAGGGTCCGCACCATACTGCCCAAAAATCTACTAATACCGGAACATCTGATTTAAGTACTTCCTGGTCAAAATTAGCGTCTGTAAATTCTATTGCGTGCATTTTCTCTCCTTTGCGATATATATTTGTATATAAAATTATTTTGTTACTGCAATATAATATTTTCTTTACCGAAAATCTCTGTTAAAATTTTTTCAGTGTATTTATCATAATGGATTTTTACATTTTCAAGTTCCATCATGCTTTCTTTATGCCCGTTTTTCAGGTGAATTACTATTACAGATTCACCCTCATTAGTACCCATAATGCTCCTAATTTGGAACAATTTAGCAGCATCAAAGCTGTTTGAATCTATCCTTATCAATATCTTATCAGGTCCCTTTGCCCCGCCGGCTGATCTTGTGAGCGGCTTTATATCATCAATAATAAGTTTAACTGAATTGCCATTCTCCTCAGCCTTGCCTATCAATGTTACAATTGAATCATTTACAAGTATTTCTCTGTACTGCTCATAAGTTTTTGGGAAAACAACGCATTCACCCTGTCCCGTAAAGTCTTCAAGTGTAAAAACCGCAAACCGGTTACCCTTTTTACTTAGCTTTATTTTTAGATCAGTAATTATCCCGCACATTCTTACTCTTTGCAGCTTATTAAAATCAATTTCTTCTGAATCAACATCTGTTACATCGCTGAACTTAAACGGGTTAAGCTTATTTATTTCATTTTCATAATCGCTGAGCGGGTGAGCGCTTACGTATAATCCAAGCACCGATTTTTCATGAGAAAGCTTTTCCCTGTCCGACCAACTACCGTAATTATTGCCAAGTGGTTCAAGTATCAAATCCTTTACTGAAGATTTTGATTTTTCTGTGCTGAACAGGTTTGATTGCCCCTTATGCTCGCTCTTTTTCTGGCTATAACGATAAATAACAGCTTCGTAATGATCAAAGAGCTTTTTCCTGTTTGAATCAATACAGTCAAATGCACCGGCAAATATCAATGCTTCTAAAGTCTTTTTAGTTACAATCCTTGGGTCAATTCTTGAAGCGAAATCAACAAAGCTCTTATATGCTCCGTGTTCTGTTCTTTCCTTAATGATATTTTCAACTGCGGTTTTACCTACATTTTTTATTGCAGTTAAGCCAAATAGTATCTGATTTTCTATGTTAGGATTTATCGTAAATGCCGAATAACAATCATTAATATTAGGCAGGCTGAGCGCTATTTTCATCCGCTTGCATTCATTTATTAGCAGTACCATTTCATCCATATCGCCATAACGGCAGTTAAGCTGTGATGTCATGAACTCAAGCGAGAAATGTGTTTTTAAATATGCTGTATAATATGCTAATACCGAATAAGCAACGCTATGTGATTTGTTAAAACCGTAATCAGCAAATTTTAATATTAATTTAAATATTTCCTTTGCGACTTTTTTATTATGCCCTTTTTCTGCGGCGCCTTTAATAAACTCGTCTTCCTGTGCCTTCATCAGCTTTTCATCTTTTTTACCCATTGCGCGCCTAACTAGGTCGGCTTTTGCAAGCGAGTAGCCTGCTATCACTCTTACCAACTGCATAACCTGTTCCTGGTAAACAATAACTCCGTATGTTTCTTCAAGCACCAGTTTCATATCAGGATGAAGGTATGTTACATCTCGCCTGCCGTGTTTTCTCTCGATAAATTCAGGTATCAGATCCATCGGACCCGGTCTGTAGAGCGCATTCATAGCAGCAAGGTCATTGATATTCTTAGGCTTTAGCTTGGAAAGGTATTCACGCATCTTAGGTTTTGAAAACTGGAATATGCCAATTGTATATCCATTTGCAAAAAGCTCAAAAGTTTTGGGTTCATCTAATGGAAGGGAATCAAGATCTATTTTTAATTTATGTCTTACTTCAATAAGATCAACTGCCTGCTGAAGAATTTTTAATTCTTTTAGTCCAAGGAAATCCATTTTTATCAAGCCCGCATCTTCCAGCATCTTCAGGTCATACTGCGTCATGTACTGGTTATCTGATTGCGGAACTTTCGCAATTGGCACATAATCTGATATATCCGATGGCGCTATCACAACCCCCGAAGCGTGTATGCTTACGTTCTTGTTCAAATTCTCTAAGACTATTGCATAATCTAAAAGCTTTTTGCGCTCCTTAGCCTGATCAAAATACTGTTTAAACTCTGGTATATCTTTATAGCAGTCTGTAAGTGATTTTATCTTGCCGAAAATTGTCGGAACGTGTTTTGTTATTTCGTTAATAGTGTCATAAGGATAGTTTAAGACCCTGCCAACATCCTTCAACACAGCTTTTGTTTTAAGCTTGTTAAAAGTTACTATCTGCGATACTGAATTTGAGCCGTATTTCTGGCGGGAATATTCTATTACCTCATCGCGTTTATCATCCTGGAAATCTATATCAATATCAGGCATTGAAACACGTTCGGGGTTAAGGAATCTTTCAAAAAGTAAATTATAATCCAGCGGATTAACATTTGTAATGCCAAGCGCGTAACATACCAACGAGCCTGCTGCTGAGCCTCTGCCCGGACCAACGTAAATACCGCTTCTTTTTGCATGGTTCACAAAATCAGCAACTATAAGGAAATATCCTGAGAATTTCATTTCTATTACCACATCAAGCTCTATATTCAGTCTGTCAATTTCAACCTGTGTAACATTCTTAACTTTTTCCTTTAAACCTATTAATGATAGCTGTCTGAAATACTCATCAAGTGTTTTAGCGGCTGATTCCTTTGGAATTGGGAACTCAGGCATGTGATAAACACCTCTCGGTAATTCCAGGTTACACTTATCAGCTACTTCAAGGGTTGATTGAATCGCCTCAGGGAAATCCTTGAATATTTCGCACATCTCATCTGCAGATTTAAAATAAACCTGGTCGGTTTCATATCTTAAATCCGTTTCCGGGTTCTTACCTTCTTTATCTTTGGAGAGATCTGTATTAATATACAGATAAAGATTATGCGGTATATGATGCTCGTACTTAATGTAATGTATATCATTTGTTGCTATTATTTTTAAACCAAGCTCTTTGGCAAGCGCAGGGACATGTTCACGGATCTTTGCTTCAATTGACATTCCATGATTTTGTATCTCAAGGTAAAAATCTTCTGTGCCGAAAATATCCTTATATATTATAGCGGCTTCTTTTGCGCCAGCAAGATCACCACGGACAATATGAGATGATACCACTCCCCCTGCGCATGCAGATAGGCACACAAGCCCTTCGCAGTATTGCTTTAGTATTTCGGGATCTATCCTTGGCTTATAGTAAAACCCTTCTGTGTGACCGATTGAGCATAGCTTTACAAGATTTTGATAACCTTTATAATCTTTTGCAAGCAGAACAAGGTGGTCATAGTTTGATTTGCGTTTAGATTGCTTTCCATTTGGTTTACCCGATTTGTTCACCCCGAGTGCTCGGGGCTGTGCATCTTTGCCAAGCATTGTATCTGCGGATTCCTCTGCTTTGCCTCTATCAAACCTTGAGCCTTTTGTTACTATATATACTTCACATCCTAAAATAGGCTTTACACCTGCTTTTAGTGCTTTATTGTAAAACTCCATTGAGCCGTACATAACTCCATGGTCAGTAAGCGCAATAGCGGGCATATTATGCTCTTTTGCGGCATTAACTAACCCCTCTATTGTGCATATTGCATCCAAGAGCGAATAGTGAGAATGGTTATGTAAATGTATGAACTTAGACAATAATAGTAGTTATACCCTTATGAGCAGGTATCCATTTTTTTTGAAAAGCATATCTTTCCTGGCTCCCTGTTTTAGCAGGCGAAAGCAGGAATCTCAATATATACAATAAGATTGTTGGTTGATTGCAAATATACAAAAATTAATTTTTAGTAAATGGGAAATAAAAAAGAGCCGATTAAGGCTCTTTCTGAGTAAATTATTTTTAAGAATATTTATTTCACTAATACCATCTTTTTAGATTGCACAAAACTGCCAGCTTCAATACGGTAAAAATATACGCCGCTTGCAAAGTTACCTGCATTCCATTCAATATGGTATGAACCCGCTTTCTTAAAGTCATTATTAATTAGATTTGCCACTTCCCGACCCAACAAATCATATATTTTAATCTTCACATTAGCATCCATTGGCAGATCATACTTAATTGTTGTAACAGGGTTAAAAGGATTTGGATAATTCTGATGTAATCTAAATTCCAAAGGTATTGAATTATTATTTGAATTATCTGATTTATTTAAACCAAGAAGTAGTTTTAGATCTTCTTGTATCCGGTTGCTTAATTCCGGTCTGTTTGATGGATTAAACAAACTAATCCTGCTTTCGACTACAGCTAATTTTGATTTTTCATAGCCGGTTCTTTTATCAATATTTTGGATTTTGTTCTCTGAAACATTTCCATCACTCAAATTATTTTCTTTAATTGATCGTTCTTTTTCGGATTTGTAGCTATCAAAAGCTATTTTATGTGCCGGATTTCTATCAAATAAAGTTTCCAGATTTTCAGCAGTCAATTCACTGATACTTTCACTTGATTCCCCTCCACCGCTTCCATTCATCAACAGTATTGCCGCAGCTCTATCCCATGTAGCTGTAAGCCTTGTAACAGGATTAGTGTGGTTTTGAATAATATTCTCATAACCGGATATAGCTTCTGAATACTGCTTCATTCTTGCCAGAGACATCAGGTAATAACGATACGCTTTATCAACAAATGATGGTTTAGATGAATATTGCTGCATTCTTTCAGTTAGGAAAACATTCAGTCCGCTGAATAAAACATTTGTTAAATTCTGATTCCCTGAAGTATCAGAGAATTTATAACATAAAAACAGCTCATCAAGAGCGGGGAGTAAATATACGCTTGAATCATGAACAGCCAATAAATTTTTCAGGTCTGCAATTGCACCTGAATAATTCCTCTGGCTTTTCTTTGTTAATGAATTTGAATACAATGTTTTATCTTCATTTCCTGATGCATTTCCGCTGCCCCCGGGTGAAGAAGATATGTAAACTGTATCATAATAACCATTTCCCAGATCCGTTACCTGATAACCTGAAACTACTCCATCAAATTCTTCCTCTTCAGCAGGACAAGTATATGGAATACTATAATCTACCCAGGCCGGGAATCCTCCGCAAAGAATATTCAGATTCGGACCCGTATTCCAGTTATTTTGTCTGATCAAATAAGGCGAATCGCCACAGGGTAATGGCAATGAACCCGATACATGAAAATTATTAGCGGCATTCTGTAATACAAAACAATTTCTGCCTCTATCTGCTGAAAATGTACATCCTTCAGTGAATGTTACATTACCAGCCGTTGTTGAAACAGGATTAAGCATACTAAGCCTGTTCTGACCGCCATACCAAATTGTATAACCATTTTCTGTAATTACCGGTGCAAGCTGTGCGGTATTATTAACATTCATTTCCATATTTACATTTTGATTTCCATTAAACCTGTTCCCAAAAATATTCAGAGTGCTGTTATACAATATTACATTCTTAAAAAATGATGATGAATTGAATCTGTTATTTTTAAAATTACCTGATATTGTATTGGCAAATACTCCTACAGTCGCGTTACCTGAGTTTTTATTGAAGTTATTACCATTTATGTGATAACTGGAAAATCCGGCTAACTGGCAATTTAAATATACCTGATAATTTCCTTCAGTAAAAGTATTATTCTGAATTATGCTTTTTGGGGCAGGACCCATCGGTCCCGCGGGACCGGAGGAGCCTGAACCTTGATTTTCTATATATAATCCGTAACTATTTGTTGAACCGGTCATATTAAAGTTACAGCCATCGGCAATAATATTTGCTATCTCATATCCGGCAATACAAATTGTGCCTGATGAGGGAAGATTAAAATTACATCCCTGAAATTTTTTGAAATAATATGAGTATCCTGAGATCGAGTTCCATATTTCTACAGGTAAAATTGCATTATTAAACGTACAGCCTGTAAACTGGCATGGATATGCGTTATAGAGTTTTATACCCTGCCATGTACCGAGCGGACAGCCGAATGTTACATTATTTGCAACAATTCTTGAACCAGCTTGAACTTCAATTTTTCTGTTGGGTCCCATATCAAAAACTGTATTCCCGTTTTGGTCTTCTATAGTTAGTGTTGCGCCATTCTGAACAATAATATCCTGATCTATATAACCTGTACTTAAAGTTGTATTTTGAGTTATGTACATTGGTGGAGCATCTGTATTACCCCCCATTAAATAATATATATTTACACCCATACCACCAGTGCCAATCCATAATTGATTTCTTTTCCCAACTTCCGGGTTAATTTTCAAAGTACGAACATTTGGAAATAACGGCAAAGGTGCACTCGTTGAGTTTTCAGGTATTCTTTGCCAATCGGTACCACCGTTGGTAGATTTATATAAAGTACAATAATTGTCAGCGACACCATTTATTTTTCTTCTGCCAAAAACTGCAATTTTTTCTTCAGAAGTGGTTTTTAAAACATCAATAACTCTAGCTTCTTCCCATACACCTCCATTTCCATTTAAAGTAGTCCAATTTACTCCTTGATTTATACTTTTAAATAAACCTCCAGTACGACCGCCTTGTATATTTCCCCTAATTGCTAAATACAACGTACCAACACTGTTGACATTTGCGTATTTTATTGAGCCCTCATCTCTATAGGTGAAAGTGCCGCTAAATTGTGGCGCGCCTTTATACGACCAATTTGCTCCTCCATTTATACTTCTGAAAACGCCACCTGCGCTTGTACCAAGTCCTTCTAAATACAGGTACAATTCATTTGTGATATTTGCGTTATCACCTGTATAGACTAAGTTAAATTGAGACGAAGACCTGTTGCCAATAATTCCTGGAGCAGGGAGTAAAGAGTTTTCATATGCTTCTTGTGTGCTAACATTTGGATCATCACTTTGTCCATCAAAAGCTGCTAAAAACCAACTTGTATTTTCATTGTCCCTATAGTAAATACCCGTATAACCTGTATTGGCTATAGCTTTGAAATCGCCTCCACCCACAAGAGCTACAGTCCTGAATGCATTCGTTCCTGTTTTAAAGCTTACCCCATCACATACGTATCTATTATTAGTAGCTAAAGGTAAGTCACCTCCGCTTGTAATTTGATTTATAGTCGGAGGATTACCCTCTGTCCTTTTGTAAATTGCTAATCGTTGATTACCTACTTGTGAACCTCCTAAAACATATCCAATATTTGGGTTTAACGGATTCACTAAATAGCGTGAAGCATTTGTCATATAACCTTCACCACCCAATGAATATATTGATCTTCGATCATAATACATTTGGGCATCAAATCCAGAAGTATTTGACCTTGAAGCCATTATCCAATCAAATATTGGGAAATATGTTTTACCAGTCGTTTCACTGAACGAAATATCATTTACAACAGGTAATGCCATGTTTTTTACTGCGTAATTCCAAACCGCGCCGTTAAAACTTGCACTTTGATAATTCGGACCTCCTGGTGGGGTATTATCTATAGAAACATTCAGAGATCTAAAACAACCCCCTCCGCCACTTGAATACCAAGTACCGGGATAATGCGGATTTTGAGTTACATTATTCAAGCCTGTATAGACATATGGTTGCCCTGGTATTTCATGCCCAGCGACATTATTTATATTTTCAAAACGGAAAAATATCTGAAAATCATTTGCGATAAAACCACCTATTTCATTTCCTCCCCAGTTATCACCTGGTTCTGTTGTTCCATTTCCGTAGGATTCTCTGATTGGTCTTCCATACCTGCCTGCTATTAAGTGATTTTCATCTATACCTGTGCCATTTGTTTTGTAAGGAAACATCAAATTTGTAAATAATGAGGTGTTTTGTGCATTTGAAATATTTCTGTTAAAACCAGAATTAACATCACCTGTTAAATTAGTAAACTGCCAATTCCCTCCAACTTTTTTAATCTTACCAATTCCGGCTGTATTTGTGTTGCCGTATGTTACAAATCCAACTCTATTAGCGTCTGAACCCCATAGCAAAACTCTTTTAACATTAGTAAGTGGTATTAAATTAGACCATGTTTGACCTAAATTTTCACTTATATAAACACCCCCCGATGTGCCTACCCAAATATGCTGGCTACTGGACTTCATGGCAATAGAAGTAATTATTTGTGTATTCAAAGGATAGTTTGTTACAGGTGTCCAGTTATATCCTTTATCCAAACTTCTAAATAATTTTGAATAATTTGAACCAACTGGTGCTCCGCCCATATACATATCGTATTCGTTTTGATTCCCAGTATTTGGGTCTGGTGCAAAAATTATGCAGTCACCCCCTAAATCATGTAAATTAACGTCATCGTTCCCGATAAATCTCACACCAGGGGAAGGCACATTCCCTCTCGTCCATGACCTTGTATTACCATTGTTATTTGAAACCCAAATACTGTTATATCCTGCTGTTTGTGCGTCATATGCATTATCACCCCATGCTACTACAATGTGTTTAGAATTTCTGGGATTAACAGCCATACCCTGAATATTAAGTTCAGAGGGAGAAAATTCCGTGTTCCAAGGTCCTGAATTCCTGAAATAACAGCTTACAAAAGACCAGTTCACTCCGTTATCTCCGCTTCTGTATATTCCTCCAACATCTGTTCTGGTATATAATACATAATTGCCAATAGCAGGCACAGGTTCAATTACTGGATCTTTATATAAAGCAGGGTAAACTTTGGTAACGTACCCTGCTGCTTCGAAATTTATAGGTGGATAGTTCCATGCCGTATATTGAGCAAATACAGAATGGCTTAATAAAATTAACAAGATTACTTTTAGGAATTGTTTCATTGTTTTGTTTGTTTTAGATTAATGAATGTATGAATTAAGAGTGAAACCCTCTGGCTAAACCTCCTTTCAATTAGGATTTCATTAAAATTAATAAATAATTATTTTTACAAAATAAAAGGGGCGGAGTTAAACAGTAAAATTGTTTAACAACTTTGAAAATACCTGGCCGGGTATATAATCAAGGCATGCCGCCCTTATTATTCAATACTAAAAAATCTCTTTAAAATTCTTATTTAAACAGTATCATTTTCTTTGTCTCGAGATAGTTTTTTGAAATCAAACTGTAAAAATATACCCCTGAACTGTATTTATTTCCATCAAAAGTAATCTTGTAATGACCTGCCGTCAATTCGTTGTCAATTAATTTTTCCATTTCTCTGCCTAATACATCATAAACTATAATTTCAATTTTAGATTTTACAGGTAACTGAAATTCTATGATTGTATTTGGATTGAACGGATTAGGATAATTTTGAGTGAGAGAATATTGCCTTGGTATTTCGTTTGATATTGGTTGTATCCCAATTGGCTGACTGTACTTAACTGTAATTAAATCTATTTGTTTAATTCCATTATAATAATCTCCCAATAAGTATAGGTTCGTATTTGAATCAATTAGAATTGATTTGCCATTGTAGTATTTACTGTTAACTATACTCGGTTGGAACCACTTAATATTCCCATCTTTATCATATTGGACATCAAAAAAATTACCTGTAAAATAATAATTTGAGAAATCATCTTTTACAAGTGCCTGCATATAATCATCTAAATAGCCATTTATTGTTCTGCTCCATATTAAGCTCCCATTAAGATTATACTTTATTAAACAAAAATCTCCACCAGTAGTATCTGTTACACAAACCCCACCTACTATAACATTGTTTTCATAATCTACAATAATTTTTAATCCTCTATCACTTGAATTTGCTTTACCATTGAATATTTTTGACCATAGAAATACACCGTTTGAATTATATTTAATTGTAAGAATGTCTTCATAATTATTAGAATCTAATGAAAATCCACTAAGATAGAGATTATCATAGTCATCCTTAGTCATATCATTACAATAACTTGAGTTGAAATTAGAAAAAATGTATCTATTAACCCACAATATATTCCCAAAAGTATCATACTTAATAGTAGTTATATCAGGGTAATATGCTGTGTCATGTAAGCTTTCGCTATCACCTGTAACATAAACATTTCCTATTGAGTCAACTTCCAATGCTTGGGATCTATCTATCCCGTTTCCTATGCCATTGTAAGTTCTTGTCCATAAACTGTCACCGTTTGAATTGTACTTTATCGTCACAAAATCAAAGAAAGTATTTTGTACAGAGCTTTCGCCTGTTACATAAATAAAACCATTTCTATCTATTTCCATATCATGCGGTTCGCTAAGAAAACTTCCGTTACCTTTATATTTCCTTACCCATTGTAAAATACCAAGCAAATTATACTTCACTGTCACAATACTTTCATTATAGCCTGTAACGTAAATGTTATTTGAAGCATCAACTGCTACTTTCTTTGCAACAAGAGGAAAACCGATAGTTTCAAAATATCTTGCAGTCCATAATTGCTGCCCGTTATTTGTATACTTAATAATTCTATAACCTCCTTCTCCATCTGAACCGCATGCAATAATGTTCCCCGATGAATCAATTGCTATAGAAGCAGCACGATCATCTCCGTTTGCAGGACTGTTATAAGTTCTATGCCATTCAATTTGTGGCTGAGCAATTAGGTTTCCGCCTGCAGTTTGCAAACTTAAAATTAATAATACTATGTATAATATTTTTAAAAGCATGTTTTTTTA
>JAYTUN010000152.1:0-20213 GCA_043744495.1 Ignavibacteria bacterium | reverse complement strand
CTGACTTTAGTTTGGGACTCTGCAGATAAAACTGCAATAACGCAAAGTCATCCTACGGAGAGACTCTGCAGAAACGGTAAACCCCCTATTAGTCTCCCCCTTACAGGGGGAGATGTGAAGCCCTAATTTGCTGAATGCCACAATTAAATATTGATTTTCAATATACATTAATTTCTGATAGGGGGTCTTTATCATATTTATATGTCCCCGCAGTGTCTCATGCTTTCCTGACTTTAGTTTGGGACTCTGCGGAAACGGTAAAAACACGTCCCCCCTTTCGTTTCTGTAAAGGGGGGAAAATAATCTTGAATATTCGCCTGCCTTACTGAACGAAGTGAAGGAAGACTTGACTTAATCCATGAAGTGGAGGAAGTTTCATCCGTAATTATTCCCAAAGTTGAATCTTCCGTAACTCTTAGATGGTGGTTGCTCCTGAACTCACTCACCATCATAGGATTGCTTCGGCAAAAAACGCCTCGCAAAACAAGAAAGCGAAAGAATTTCATCAGTCATTTGGGAGCCGTGGGCGAAGCGGGCACCCTCTGGGTCATCTTATTTTCCCTTTGCGAGTTGCAAATGAAGCAATCTTTTTTCCCTTTGCGAGTTGCAAATGAAGCGGGCACCCTCAGGGTCATCTTATTTTCCCTTTGCGAGTTGCAAACGAAGCGGGCACCCTCTGGGTCATCTTATTGCCCCATCATGGGATTGCTTCGGCAAAAAACGCCTCGTAAAACAAGAAATCTTTTTGCTTACCTATAGACTAACTTTTAGAGTTAAGCTATATCACGTGTTTAGGTTATTATAAAATACACCGAAAACTATTGCATAAATAGAGAAAAGAATTTATATTGAAAAAAATTAACTAACATTTTCCGAAAATCAAACAAATCTCAAATGCAAAATTTTACTAAAATTCTGCTGTTAAGTTTTTTTACAGCAGCAGGTGTTATGCTTTTTCAGGCTCAGGATTATATGTTCCATAATTCTGATGATAATAATCCTAATATAGATCAGCCTACACTGGAATCAAGAATGCATTATAACAGATTTCAACAGATAGGAAATCATACAGACGTAGTTACCGATGCTGTTGGATTTGATAATTACGATATAGGAATTGATTTTGCTGAGCAGCATGTTACATCAAATCCATTGAATCCATTGCAGATATTTGTCAGCGCTAATGGATCACCGCAAAACGCAAGAAACACAATGGATGGCGGTTTGACATGGACACTTAACCAGCCAAGTTATCAAGCAGGTACTTGCTGTGACCCATGGTCAGCTTATCTTGCAAACGGTAAATTAATTTACGGTTCGGGCGTATCAAATCAATACGTATATATTTCAACTACGAATGGAAATTCATGGACGGCACCTATATTTACTGTATCAGGAGTAGATAGAAATACACTTGCTGGCGAAGAAACCGGTACCGGACCATTTGCAAGCTATCTTTATGCTGCAATAACACCGGGTAACTTTTCAAGAAGTACTGATGAAGGTTTAACATGGACACAGACTTATTCATCCAGCAATACTGTTCCCGGTGTTATGATAGCTGTTGGACCTAACGGAACAACAAATGGCGGAACCGTCATATATGTTACAAATACAGGCTCTACTGTTTCAGTAAATTATACTTTCCATCGTTCAACAAACGGCGGTGCATCGGGTTCATTTTCTGTAATGTCAAGTTTAAATGTTGCAGGATATGTTGGAACAGTAAATAGCTTAGGCAGATTAGTAATTAATAATGCCAGAACAAGACCGTACCCTATGATTGCAATGGATAACTCAAATGGTCCTTTTAGAGGAAGATTGTATCTTGTTTATGCTTCAAATGAACCGGCTGGAGACGGAAATAGACCCGATATCAAATTACAGTATTCTACTGATCAGGGAGCAACATGGTCAGCATGGGTTAGGGTAAACGATGACGCTAATCCACAGAACAATGATTCCTGGTTTCCCGCAATATGGTGTGAAAAATCAACCGGCAAGCTGTATATAAAATGGTATGATACAAGAGAAAATCCAGCAAGTTATACTACAGGTGTTTGGGCAACATTTTCAACTAATGGCGGAGTTTCATTTGCACCAAACCAGAGAATATCTAATGCCTCATGGCTATATCCATGCCCTGCATGCGGTATAAATCAGAACTGTTATAGAGGCGACTATGATGGTTTTACAGCAAACCCAAAAGTTGGCTTTGCAGCCTGGTGGGATCCAAGAAACTGCAATTACCTTACAATGGGTGCATACTTCCCTGATTTTGCAATGAGAACTTCGCCATTTGTTAATATAGCAAACGGCACAAATGACAGTGGTTTTGCTTTTATTAGCATTCCTGCTGTAAAATTATATTCCGATACTGCATTATTTTCAGCTTCTGTAACAAATCCACCTGGAACAGGTACATTAACTTTAACATTTTTAAACAGGTTAACACCTGCAACACAGAACAGGCTTACAACTTTCCCTGATTCGTTAAGATTAAGAGTAAGAGCAACTGGAGGAGTTCCATCTGCAATTTATACAATCAGGGTACAGGGTAACGGTCCAAACGGCACACCGGTTCATGTAAGAACATTTTCTGTTAATGTAGGGGCAGTTGCTATAAATAATAATAGCAACAACATTCCGGATAAATTCTTCCTGTATCAGAACTATCCAAACCCGTTTAATCCAACAACGAATATCAGGTTTGATATTTCAAAAGCGGGCAATGTAAAGCTTGCAGTTTATGATATTGCTGGTAAACAGGTTGCAGAGCTTGTAAATTCAAATTACAGAGCAGGTGAATATACTTATGATTTCAATGCTGAAAACCTTGCAACAGGAGTTTATTTCTATAAACTTGAAACACCTGAATTCACAAGCATAAGGAAAATGATTTTAGTCAAGTAGTATAAATTTATTTTGTTTCACAAAAAGGCTTGGTCAATTAAGATCAAGCCTTTTTTGTTTGCAGTTTATTGTTTTGTTTTGCTTTTATGGGATTGCTTAGGCAAAAAACGCCTCGCAAAACAAGAAAGCGAAAGAATTTTATCAGTCATTTGCAAGCCGTGAGCGAAGCGGGCACCCTCTGGGTCATCTTATCCTCCCTTTGCGAAGCCGGATGCTCAGGATAATTTTAGGAATAACTCCCTAACATTCAGATGAGCAGATATGCTGCTTCCTATAAATAAAAAACCCCGCCTATTTTTCAATAAGCGGGATTTTATCATTTATTCTCGTGTACTAAGACAAATTATGCTTTAGTGACGTTTCTTGCTTGCAAACCTTTTTCGGTTTCCTCTACCTCATATTCGACTTCCTGTCCGTCCTCGAGTGATCTGTAACCATCTCCGACTATTGACTTGAAATGCACGAATACGTCCTTACCATCATTTCCTGTAATAAAACCAAATCCTTTATCAGCATTAAACCATTTTACTTTACCTTTCTGCATTCGGGCTTCTCCTCCTTTCTAAGTAATAAAATTAAAACGTTAAAACTACGAAAATCAACGTCCTTTAAAACATCCTGCAAATGCGCAGGAATTATAACTTTGCAAATATACTAAAAACAAATTTAAAAAACCTATTGTGAGCCGGGGAGGTCTCGAACCTCCGACCCTCTCCTTAAAAGGGAGATGCTCTACCACTGAGCTACCGGCCCCGACCAAATAAAACTTAAATGCGAAGCATCCTACGGATAATTATCAAAAATCGATAAAGCTAAGTAAACAATATAGTTAAAATACAATTACAAAAAAACAGAGATTTACATACACTCTCTATTTTTTGATAATATCAGGCAGAAACAGCCTTTATTTTCGCATTAGCAGTAAGTAAAATATGCTTAGCAGCGGCTTTATCTAAGCCGGGTTCCTTTGATCCAAGTATGTGCTCAGCGTCAGACTTCTCTTTTTCTGCTTCGGCTATATCAATCTCTTCAATTGGAATGATAGATTCCGCGAGCATGGTAATTTTATTATCATGCACTTCAACTGTACCACCGGATGTAACAAATTTATTTGTTAGCTCTCCAACAGTAAACTTAACATTACCCGGAACTATGGTAGTAATGAAAGGGGCATGCCTCGGAAGTATTTGGAAACTGCCTTCAATACCCGGAGCAGTAAAACTTTTTACATCTCCTGAGAAAACTATCCTGCCCGGTGTTACTATTTCTAAATGAATCAAACTATCTGACATCTGTTATAAATCAACTATTATAAAGTTTTTGCCTTCGCCAATGCTTCTTCAAGATTACCGACCATATAAAAAGCATTTTCGGGAACGTCATCGCACTCGCCGCTTACGATAGCCTTAAATCCTTTTATCGATTCTTCAATTTTTACATACTTCCCTTTTGAGCCGGTAAACTGCTCAGCAACAAAGAACGGCTGCGAAAGGAACTTCTGTACTTTTCTTGCTCTCTGTACTGCAAGCTTATCTTCATCAGAAAGCTCATCTATACCGAGAATATTTATGATATCCTGAAGGTCTTTATACTTCTGGAGAACTTCTTTAACTGACTGAGCAACATTGTAATGCTCATCACCAATGATAAGCGGATCCAAAATACGTGATGTTGATGAAAGCGGGTCAACAGCCGGGTAAATACCAAGCTCAGATATCTTTCTATCAAGTACCGTTGTAGCATCAAGATGCGCGAAAACCGCAGCAGGCGCCGGATCAGTCAAATCATCAGCAGGAACATAAATAGCCTGAACTGAGGTAATAGAACCTTTTTTTGTAGATGTAATTCTTTCCTGTAAAGCGCCCATTTCTGTAGCCAGTGTTGGCTGGTATCCAACTGCTGATGGCATACGTCCAAGAAGCGCTGATACTTCACTGCCAGCCTGAGTGAAACGGAAAATGTTATCAACAAAAAGAAGCACATCCTTGCCTTCATCATCACGGAAATACTCAGCAACGGTAAGTCCGGTAAGACCTATACGCTGCCTTGCTCCGGGAGGTTCGCTCATCTGTCCGAATACGAGGCATGTTTTATTGATAACGCCTGATTCTTTCATTTCGAGCCATAGGTCATTGCCTTCTCTTGTACGCTCTCCTACACCTGCAAACACAGAGTAACCGCCGTGGAAGGTAGCAATATTATTTATAAGCTCCTGTATCAAAACTGTTTTGCCTACACCTGCTCCGCCAAAGAGACCGGTTTTTCCTCCCTTTGTGTATGGCTCAAGTAAATCAACAACCTTAATGCCTGTTTCAAGAATGTCTTTTTGAGTGGACAGATCTTCAAGCTTTGGAGCTGAGCGGTGAATAGGTAATCTTTTAATAGTTGTTTTTAAAGGTTCAAGTCCGTCGATTGTTTGCCCGGTTACATTCATTAATCTTCCAAGTACTTCGGGTCCAACCGGAATAGTGATAGGTGAACCTGTATCAAATACATCCATCCCTCTTACAAGTCCGTCAGTTGTATCCATCGAAACTGCCCTGACTCTGTCTTCGCCAAGGTGCTGCTGAACTTCTGCTATTAAAACGTCTTCAACGCCATCTGTATTTTTTCTGGGAATCTGTAACGCTGTGTAAATTTCAGGGATCCTTCCGCCTGAGAAGTCGATATCAAGAACAACACCTATGATCTGTACGATCTTGCCCTTATTCTTTTGATTATCTGCCATTTATGCTAAAAATGTTATGATTTAATGATTTTTTATAACAATAGATTACAAATATAGCGAAAATTTACGTTACTTGAAAGTGCGATTTTGCTGGAAAAGGGAAAAGCAAAAGATATAACCACGAATTTCACGAATGAACACGAATTTTTATTTAATCATTATTGCTCATACAGAGGCAGAGACATAATGTTTTTTGAATAGCCACGCCCTTTTGGGGAGCAGGCAGGAATCTTTGTCAATCATCTCCCCCTGACAGGGGGAACTGCTAAGGCAATACTGAACGCAGTTCAGGGAGGTCGCAATTAATATCATCCCATGATACACATACAACACAAATTGATGTTAATTTACATGTAAAATCACTTAAACCTGACAGGTTTAGGTTCTGCTTAAAACCTGTCAGGTTTGGAATATTTTGGAATATAAAGGAGATATAAAAAATGAAATACTTTATTGTTTTATTATTTGCTGCAACAGCATTATATTCGCAGGAGATTACATATTATAGAATATATGCCGATGTTAAGAATGATGTAGTTTTCAAAATGATACTAGATGAAACTAATACTATTGATGTGTTTACTGATAAATACCAAATTGTTGTGAATACCGGCACTAAATATCCCTTTATTGTAGTTGGTAGATATAACAGTCCGGATGTTGAGTGGGATAGAGAAGCATACAGGTACGATTGGCTATTACTCAGCAAGCAAGTGCGCGATAGATTAACATTATACAGAGATAAAATTAGATTAAAGTGAAAGCATTATATTTTATTGGTGAACTTAGAAACAAGTCAGACAACACCAACAAATCGGATAGGAATTATAAGCTCTTAGTCAGGTATCCCGTTTTTATCGGCATCCTTGAAAGCTTTAAAGTTAGCCTGTTTAGAATACCCCTATGTATTTCCTGACTGCTTTAGCAGTTCCCCCTTCAGACCACCCTCCCGCATACTGCCAAAGGCAGTCAAGCAAGTGCGGGACAGGCTATACTTCGTGCCACCCCTCCTATATAACTGCTAAAGCAATCAGGCAGGAGGGGAGCTTCCCTCGCTGAACTCGGCAAGGCAAACACACCCCGCCCTAAAGGGCACCCCTCTCCAGAGGGGAATTTAATCCCCCATTTTCGCATGTTTGAGGATCATTGTGTTCAGCCCGTCTATGTACATATCACTGACTTTTTTATTTTTCAGGAAAACGATTTGGTTATAGTATAAAATTATCAAGGGTGAGTCATCCAGCACGACCTGCTCCATTTCGTTGTACAATTTTGCGCGGGTGTTAAAATCGGTTAGCTTCATCGCAAGCTCGTAGAGTGAATCAGCACGTGGGTTTGTGTAATGCGTGTAGTTGGGTCCCATGGGTGTGTGGTTTTTGCTGTAGAAGAGCGCCATGAAATTTTCGGGGTCGAAGTAATCCGCGCCCCAGTTGCCCCGCCAGAAAGCCAGCTCGCCGCCCACCTGAGATGAGCGCATGGTAGATGCCTGCATGAAATCGAGCTGTGCATCAATGCCAATATCCTTCAATTGCGCCTGGACAGACTCGCCAATGAGCTTTTGTGTATCATCATTTGAAACCGTGAGCTTAAGCGTTAACCCTTTGCCATCGGGGTAGCCGGCTTCGCCCAGAAGCTGTTTGGCTTTGGTCTTATCGAATGAATAGCCAACCATTGATTTATTATATCCCGGCATTCCCGGCGGAATGGGTCCGTTAACCCCCGGCAAGCCCCGTGATTTTAACACGTAACGGATTATTTTATCTCTATCTATAGCGTAGTTAATAGCCTTGCGGAGGAGCTTGTTATCAGCAAGCACATTATTTTTTCCACCCGGTACATTTTTATCAAGCTGTACGCCAAGATAAACCGTGTTAAGCCACGGTTGTTTTACAAGCTCAAAATCGTATTCAGGTTTTAAGGTACCGTTCTCGTCTGTTATCTGGCTTAACACTTCTGGCGAGGGGTCATAGTAATCAAACTTGCCCTGCTGGAAATCGAGGAACGCAGTTTCACTGCTTTTGATAAAGCTTACCTTGATGCCATCCAGAAATACTGAGGGCTTGCCAGCTTTATTGAGCAGCCAGTAATTTGGATTCTTTGTCATTTCAAGCTCGCGGTCAACTTCCCACTTAACGAATTTAAATGGACCTGTGCCAACGGGGTTGTAGCCGAAGTTATCCTTGTAATGCTCAACCGCTTCTTTGGGATACACGAATGAATACGCCATTGTGAGTATGCTTAAGAACGGCGCAAATGGTTTTGTGAGCGTTATAACAAGTGTTGTATCGTTAGGTGAGGAGATGCCGGTGATTTCATTTACGTTATTGTAGTTTTCTTTGATTGAGTTGATGTACTCCAGAGCGCCTAAAACTTTATCGCGGAAAAGCCACGCACCGCGTGTCTTGGTTCTGGGGTCGCATAATCTTTCGAAGCAATATTTGAAGTCAGCGGCTTTTAGTTCCCTCCCCTTTGAGTTTGGGAAGCAGGCATTATCATGGAAGAAAACATTCCTGCGTATTCTGAAAGTGTATGTTAAGCCGTCTTCGGATATTTTGTATGATGAAGCGAGGCTTGGCTCGAGGTTCATAGCCTGGGTGTATTCCAGCAGACCTTCCATCATTTGCTGCAGCGGCCAGCCGGCAGCATAGTTGCTGCTCATAACGGGGTCAAGGTTTTCAATCCCCTGTGCCTCGTTATATTTGAAAATGTTATCGCTTGTTTGATTTTTTGTGCATGAGGTGAGGAGAAGTGAGAGCGAAAATGTTACAAGAAGAATAGTGAGTTTTGATTTCATGTTTAATATAGTTGTTGAATTAAGACCCCCTCGTCCCGATAAATCGGGACACTCCCCCTCAACGAGGGGGAGACTTTTACCTGCGGGAATTATTGTAAGCAAAGATATGAGTTTAATGAGAAAGAAAAAATTTAAATAGTAGTTCATGGAAATCAACAAGACATTGCAGTTAATAGAAGGATGAAATCAAAAGATAGAACACGAATTACACGAATCAACCGAATTTACACGAATTTGAAATATAAAATAAAGATAATCTTACCGCGAATTATCAATTATTTAATAAGGATATCGAAGAACACTTCGTGACTAGCCTTCGACTCTCTAAGAGTTGGAAGACCAATAGGTTCATAGACATGAATAAAATAAGTATGGATCCTTCGCTTACTGCCTTCGCTTAAGCTCGGCAGTCAGTCGCTCAGGATTTGAATCAAAAGATATTCGTGGCACGAAAGTGTATAGATACCCCATTTACATTAAAAGTCATTGATTTTCCTCAATTTATGGCGATTTTAAAATACCCCATTTCAGTTAGGTATTTATCGTAACCGAAAACTATATTTGTTGAAATGCTGCAAACAGTCCAAAAGAACGTATTCATCTACAAATTCCTGAACGGGTTAACGCCCACTGGGTTCAGCAAATATACTATTAGCTATGTATCATTCAAGCCGCTTGAGGAAAAATGTTATTTTGGTGTTACCGGGGGCAGTGAGTTCCGCGAAAAGATTGAGGGCAAGATCGTCATTAAGACATGGAAGGAACTTCCGATGAAATATCCAATATGCATACTGGGCGATTATTCAATTACACCTGATTCATTCAGCGGAATTATTATGATAGATAACTCACGGGCGCTTGTTAATTCGCGCAAATACATTCCAAGGATATTGGCGGCATTCAAGAACAGGTCAACTGTTCTGTTAAATCAGTTTCATGGAAGACAGGGAAGGATTTTCTGGAAAAACTCATATGAGGAAATTACTATTGACAGCGTTGAATCGTTTAACAAAGCGCTGCATTTGCTGAAGAAAGAAAATTAAGCAACAATAATTGTATTCATAAGATTGCTTCGTCACTTCTGACTGCCATGGGCAGTTCGTTTTTCGCAAATGACGAAATTTACTAAAAGAAAGGGCGTTCGGTAGATGCCCTTTTCTATTTTAGAAAAATCACGCAGGCTAAAGCCTGCTACTACAATTTAAAATTAAGCTGACTTCAATTTTAATATTACTTCAGTGCCTATATTAACTTTGCTAATGATAAGTATGTTACCTTTGTGAGCATCAATTATTTTTTTGCAGATAGAAAGTCCAAGCCCAAAGCCGCCGGTTCTTCGGGAGCGGGATCTATCGGCCCGGTAGAACGGCTCATAAATAAATTTCAGGTCTTCATCGGCAATTCCCATCCCTGAATCTTTAATGCTTAAAGTAACTTCGTCTTTTTGTTCAGTTATAGAAATGTTTACTAAACCCTGAGAGTACTTCAGCGCATTATCAATCAGGTTCCTGAATACTACCTGCATTTTATCCATATCAATATTCGCAATTATGTCTTTTGCGGGTTTTGTGAATTTCAGTCTATCCTGTTCATCATATTCGGCAATGGTTTCATCAAGCAGCTCGGCTATATCAGCTTTTTCAGGCTTAATAGTGCTGAATGCAGAGTCAGCCCTGTAGTTTTCAAGCAGTCCGGTAACCATTTTTTCCATTTCGATAACATCTTCCTCTATCTTTTCCTTTGATGAACCTACTTCAAGTCCAAGTTTAATGCGTGTTAGGGGGGAGCGTAGCTCATGTGATACATCAATAAGCAATTGCTCTTTTGATCTTATCGATCTGTTAATTTTACCTGACATTTCAGAAATTGAATCAGCAAGTTCACCAAGCTCATCTTTTCTGCCTTTGGGAATTTTGATGTCATAGTTACCTTCTCCGATACTGACAACTGCATTAGATAATTCTTTTAAAGGGCTGAAGAGATTTCTCAAAAGGAAATAAAGCAAAATAATAATTATACTGATAAACAAAATAAGTAAAATTATAGCGCGCTCAGGTTTAAAGAAACCCGTTGGATCAAATGGCTTGATAATAAATACTCCCTGCGGAAAACGGATAACAGAATAAGGATTCCCTTCATATTTTACAATAATTGATTGGTCATCTTCAAATCTTCTTCTGTCTTCAGGGTTACTCAGTATTTTATTCAGGTTAGGGATATCCTTAGATGATGCCCATACATACAAATCGCTTTCAAACCTTATTTCAATTTCAAGGTCGTCGCAAATATGCTTTGCTTTAACAGTGTCAGGTGGAATACCCACGTCATAAACGAGGCTTCGCTCCATTTTGCGTGAAAAATCCCTTAAATATTTTCTCGGCTTATTATCGGAGCTTAATTTAAAGACAATAAGAACGCAGATATTCAGCAGGATACCAAATATAAAAACTATCAGTATAAGTTTTAAGAATATGGAAAGATTTGGTGTCTTAAATTTCAAATAATTACTCCTCTTATCACTGGTTTACCTCATCAAGATAGAACATATAACCTATACTATGGACAGTTTTTATAACCTGTTCTTTATCCTTTTTATTGCCAAGTGATTTGAATTTATTTCTGAGCCTTGATACCATAACATCAACAGAGCGGTCAAATGACATCCAAGAAATGCCGCGTGTATTCTGCATAATTTCATCACGTGAGAGTACCTTGCCATTATTTTTTACGAAGAGAAGCAGTAATTCATACTCAGTTGAGGTAAGCTCCATATCTTTTTTATGGTATGATGCAGTTCTTTTATTAGCATCAACAATAAGGTCTTTAAGCAGGATATTTTCATTCTTTTTAAGTTTAAGCTCACTACGCCGCAATACTGATTGTATCCTTGCAAGAAGTTCCCTCGGTTCAAATGGCTTAGGCATGTAATCATCAGCGCCAAGTTCCAGTCCTACAACTTTATCAGTTACCTCTCCTCTTGCTGTTAGCATAACCACAGGAGTTTCATAGTCCTTGCGTATCAATTTTACAGTTTCAAACCCGTCCATTTCAGGGAGCATTACGTCAAGAATTATCAGGTCATAATGATTGTTCTTTAGCTTAACAAGTCCGTCTTTCGGATTTTCAACTGCTGTAGCAATAAAGTTATTCTTCCCCAGGTATTCCTGCAGAAGGTCATTCAGCTTGGCATCGTCATCTATTATCAGGATTGATTTTGACATTCCCTTAAATTACTCTTTCTTTAATTTACTCTTTCTTTATGTAATAAATATGTGGTTAATTGCAAACAAAGTTTCCCACCTGAGCGCAGGATTTCACTAAGTTCAACAACCTCATAGTTCTCAAGAAAATACTTTGCTTTTTAAAAATACATATCAATAATAATACATTCTACACATAAACTGCTTCTTATCTGTAGAATGAGAGATTAATCTCTTTTATCTTTTTTCCACTTTTTTTTGCACTCATTTCTCTTCTCACGGAATTCCTTCATCTTATCAGCGGCTTTGTTTCTTTGTTCGGTGGTTAAAATGCTATGAAATTTTGCCATTTGATCTATCGTAAAACTTTTCATTTCTTCACGGTTAGCATCATGTTTTTTTGATATTTCAAGTGCTTTGGTTTTATCAAAATTATCACTGCGGAACATTTGCTCCATCTCGGTCATATCTTTTTGCTTGTTTTCTTTTTTTGAATCCATCTTTGCTTTGATCTCGCTCTTTATCTTTTCAACTTTAGCTTTTTGCTGCTCGTTCAGATCAAGGTCATTAATCACCATTTCCATTATAAAACGCATTGGACCTCCATCACCGCGGTGATTATCATAAAATCCTTTTGTGAAGCCAAGTCCTGCAATACCCGTAACCAGGAAAAAAACAATAATTGAAGCGATAATTATTCTTTTCCTGCGTCGGGGTTTTTTGGATTCACTGCTGTTTGCAGAATCCTGAACCTCAGCGGAATCGTTAAATGAATTTATATCTGACATTTTTGTTTAACTCCTTTATTACTGCAGCATTTTTGATGCTACTTTAATTAAATTTAAATACTTTACATCACAAAAATATATTAAAACCATACAAATATTATGATTTTAATGTAATTATACTGTAAATAAATGTTACGGGGGTTAAATTCAACAATTCAAAATTATACACTAAATAAGTCTTAATTTCTTATTATTTTTGGGAAATAACCAACATAAATTATGAATAAATTAATAGTATTTTTTCTGCTTGCTTTAACAATTCCTGGTTTAAAAGCTCAGGATACATTTTCAATAACAGCAGTTGATCCATCAACCGGTTATGTAGGCAGTGCCGGAGCATCATGTATTGCAGGTTCAATTATTTTAAGTGATGTTCACCCTAATGTTGGAGTGATACATACACAGGCATCTTATCTATCAGGTAACCAGATTTACGCAAGGAATCTTATGAACCAAGGTTTCTCACCACAACAGATAATTGATTCTTTAATAGTACGTGATGTGCAGAACAATCCCACAATAAGACAATACGGTATTACCGATCTTGTAGGCGGAGGAAGAACTGCTGGATATACTGGTGTAAACTGTATAAATTACAAAAATCATTTCCTTGGCATTACGTTTACAGTACAAGGGAATATATTGCTTGGTCAAAGGGTACTTGATTCGATGATAGCTAGATTTACTAATACAGTTGGCTCTTTTCCGCAAAAGTTAATGGCTGCTTTACAGGGCGCAAAAGTCATAGGTGCAGATACACGCTGTATAAGTAGAGGGACATCTTCAATTTCTGCATTTATCAGGGTTGCAAAGCCAACTGACCCTCAGTCCGGACCATACTGGCTGGATCTTAACGTGAACAATACACCAACAACCAGAGATCCGATTGATTCTCTACAGACATTATTTAATCAGTGGCAAACAACAGGTATTTCAAATAACCAGGGAATTTACCCGGAAACATTTTCGCTTGAGCAGAACTTTCCAAATCCGTTCAATCCCAATACAACAATTTCATTTGATATTGCAAAGCTATCAACCGTTAAGATTGTTGTGTATGATATTAAAGGAAGTGAAGTTTCAGTGCTTGCAGATAACATGTTTCACAGGGGAAGGTATTCAGTGAACTTTGACGCAGCAAATCTGGCAAGCGGTGTGTATATATACAGAATTTATGCCTATGATATAGCGGCAAGCCAAAATCAATTTTTCACTGCCACAAAGAAAATGTTGATGATTAAATAGCGGTAGCTGTTTAATCAGAAATCCCGATTATTCGGGGATAGTTGTAAAATAAATTAAAGGATATTAATTGCCGCAGATAGTCACCAATTATATTGAGCTCCACATTTGCATGAAGACGGACGAAGGCGATAAATTCCTTCTGCTCAAACGCTCAGAAAAAGCAAAAATATACCCTGGTATTTGGCAGATGATAACCGGAACGATTGAGTCGCATGAGCATACCAAAGATACGCTCATTCGTGAGCTTGAAGAAGAAACAGGATTAAAGCCATCTAGGATTTTCAGCATTCCCAAAATAAATACATTTTATTTGGCAATATCAGATAAGATATGCATGTCCCCTGTATTTTTAACAATTGTTGAAGGTGATAAAGTGAATATTTCCGATGAACACACCGAATTTAAATGGGCATCGTTTGAAGAAGCATCAAAATTGATACATTGGCCAAACCAGGTAGAGAGTTTAGAGTTAATAAAGAAATATCTGGATGACAGGGACCTGTTTAGCAAATTAGTTGAGGTTTGAATTTTTAAAAAATGGATTCGCTCATACGCTGGAATGAAATGATAAAACATATGACTAACGATGAAAATTATATGCTGCGCTGTTTTGAGCTTGCCTTAGGAGGCGCTGGATATGTTTCGCCTAATCCAATGGTAGGATGTGTGATAGTTAAGAATGGCAAAGTGGTTGCTGAAGGCTACCATAAAAAATACGGCGCATATCATGCTGAACGAAATGCAATAAATGCAGCATTAAATACAGGTGTGAATTTAAAAGGAGCTGAAATATATATCAACCTTGAGCCATGCGCGCATATTGGTAAGACTCCACCCTGCTGTGATTTAATTATAGAACATAAATTTTCAAAAGTAGTAATTGGAGTTAGAGATCCATATTATAAAGTAAGTGGCAAAGGTATTAAGATATTAAAGAAAGCAGGAATAAAGGTTATAACGGGAGTACTTGAGAGCGAAGCAAGGGAACTGAATAAAGTTTTCTTTAAGTATGTAACTTCGGGATTGCCATATATAATGATAAAAGTAGCACAAACATTGGATGGTAAAATTGCAGATGATAAATTCGGGTCAAAATGGATATCATCACCTGAATCACGGAAAACTGTGCATAAACTACGCTCTATATATGATGCGGTATTGGTTGGCGCTAATACTGTGAAGTATGATAATCCAAAATTAACAGTACGGGATATTAAAGGAAGAAATCCATACAGAATTATAATAGATAAAGAACTTTCGCTTGGTTTAGTTTACAATCTCTTTAAAAATAACAGCGATGGCAAAACAATTGTACTTACATTGTTAAATAAAGAGCATAAAAGGGTTAAGCATTACTTAAGCCAGAAAATCACAGTTTTGAATTGCAGATCAAAAAGCGGCAATATTGACCTTAAAGATGCTTTAATTAAGATCGCTAAACTTGGAATTGCCTCTGTTATGGTTGAAGGCGGCGCTGCTACATATGATGGATTTTTGAAGCAAAGATTAGTTGATGAAGTTTTTATTTTCATCGCTCCAAAAGTTATGGGTAAAGGCATCACAGCATTTTCTGATAAAAATGCGTTTAATGATTTAAAGCAACATGATTATTTTTCATCAGGTTCGGATATATTGTTAAATATAAAAAAATAACTGATTGAATCAATAACCTAAGAAAAATGTATTATCAGAACAGGAGACGTCCCAGCCATGCCTTTGGCTTGGCAAGCGGGACATCCGTGCAGAAGAATAAAAAACTAAAAGAAAAAAAACATGTTTACGGGAATAGTTGAAGAAAAAGGAATTGTAGTAAAAAAAACTAAAATTAATGAAGGATTTAAGTTCAGGGTGAGATCAAAACAAGTTGCGAAGAATCTTGCGCTTAGCGACAGTGTTTGCATTAACGGAGTGTGCCACACAGTAACCACAAAAAGCAAAGCAGAATTTGAATTCACAAGTATGCACGAAACACTGAAGAAAACTAATATCGGTGAACTGAATACCAGAGATGAGGTGAACCTGGAAGGCTCATTAACCCTGAATAAAAAAATTGGGGGGCACTTTGTATTCGGTCATATTGATGATACAGGTGTTGTTACTTCGGTTAAACAAATAAAGAGCGAAAAGAAAGAAGATTCAGATAACTGGGAATACAGGATAAAGATTCACAAGAAACATGCACAATACGTAATATATGTTGGGTCAATTGCAGTTAACGGTGTAAGTTTAACAGTTGCTGAAGTTACAAAACCAAAGGGAAATTACTTTGATATAAAAGTTGCCATCATTCCATATACTTATAATGAAACTACATTTGGCGAAATGAAAAAAGGTGACAGGGTTAATCTTGAATTTGATTTCTTGGGGAAGTATGTTCTGAATCTGCTGGCTGCGAATCCTAAGATAAAGAAATTGATGATGTAAGGTGAATTTGTTGTTGGTGAATTTCTTGTTGGTGAACCTTTCTTCGCTTCGCTCAGAAAGACAAACACCAACAACGGGGTTAAAAATTATATCCTACAGGTTTAACATTAACTTAACATACACTTAACTCATTACTTGAATTCAGGTTATAATTTGGACATAATACCAAACAAACTAAAAACAAACTAATAAATTAAGAATTGCTTTTTTAGGCTACTTTGACTATTTTACAACTGCAAATTTTGGGTTTTTTGCAAGAAACCCGCTCTTGAGCGGTAAACTAACATCGAATCATCTAAATAGAGATTTTAATATTATTAAATGAGAATTTATTCTGGTTCTTTTTTTAACCGTATTGTTAAATATTTAATTTCGGCTGTGATTTCATGCATCATATTGTATGGTGGTTTTATTTTGGCTGATGATGACGTTAACAAATATACCAATGTTGGCAATATTGGTTTAACCATTACTAATTTTGGAATGATTGGTCATGGTTTTACATTATGGCCGGGTCAGCCTTCATGTGAATATCCAAAAGGCTCACAGATTGAACATATATTTGATGGCGGTCTGTGGATAGGCGGCAAAAAAAACGGCATTATCAGGGTAACTACAGGAGCTATAGATGCATCATCTGCAAACAGGGGTGAAGGTTTTGAATATACCAATGCCGCGGGTCAGACAATTACGCAGCGCTCATCATTATTAACTTCACCATTTTACTCTCCCCTTGCAATATCTCACCAGGACTTTATATGCGAATATACAGATACTGCAACCACAATAGGCGGTCAACTAATAGTTAATCATAACCCACTGGGATTAAAAATTATTCAGCAGTCATATTGCTGGAACTATCCTTATGCTGATTTCTTTGTAATAATGCGTTATAGGATAATCAATATTGGGTATAGGGGTGATAACTCTAGGATAGACAGTATATTTACAGGCATGTGGAATGATCTGGTAGTGAGAAATACACAAATTACAAGACCTGGCGGCTCGGCATTTTATACTAAAGGCGGCAATGGGTGGGATAGCCTATATAATATGGGTTATGAATTTGATGCAACAGGCGATGTTGGTTATACTAATAGTTATATAGGTATCAAATTATTAGGCTCAACTCCTTTTGGCAGAACAATATCTGATACTTTACCAACCAGAAGAAATTTTGTATCCTGGCAGTTCAGGAATACAGTTGACCCTGTTTATTTCGCTCCGCAAAGTGATGAAGGTAACGCAACAACACACGGCAGATATGGTAAAATGAATGGCTATTTTACAGGGACAACAAAAATTAATCCAACTATATTAAGCCAGATAAAGCAGCCTTCAAACCGCTCAATACTTGTTACAAGCGGTCCATACACTTCACTTAATTATCTGGATACACTTGAAGTTGTATTTGGCGTTATATGTGCAAAGAAAACAGGCAATGACCCGCAAAGCTGGGACTCAACCTACCAGAGAGCAGAATTAAGAAACCACGCTGACTGGAGCCAGAAAGCATATAACGGTGAAGATAAAAACGGCAATGGCAGGCTTGATCCGGGTGAAGATATTAACGGCAACGGCATATTAGATAGGTATTTGCTGCCAGCTCCGCCAAACTCTCCAACAACAAAAATTATAAACGAAAACAATAAGGTAACAGTATTTTGGGCTGCAAATGCAGAAAGAAGCATTGATCCTATTTCACTTGGTCAGGATTTTGAAGGCTACAGAATATACAGAACAAATGCCGGAGCAGATATTGACCCGACTAAATCTCTTTTAACTTCATTTATACTGAATGGTGATTTTGACAGTATAAATAATATTGGCAATAACACAGGTTTTAATTATATAAAGCTTCAACAGGCAAAAACATTCCCAAATGATACAAACCATTATTGGTACAAGTTTGAATACAATAATCAATTACGAGGGTGGCAGTATGTGTATGCTTTAACAGCTTATGATAAGGGTGATTCAGCCAATGACCTCGAGTCGCTTGAAAGCAGTTTGCTTGCAAATTCATACAGAATAGTTCCTGGAACAGGCGCAACCGAAGATGAAGCCACGCCAATTGGTGTTTACCCGAATCCATATTATGTAAATGCTGCATGGGATGGCTTACAGGAACGAGAAAGGAAAATTTATTTTTTTAATTTACCCGAGCAGGCTGAAGTAACTATTTACACAGTTGCAGGTGATGTAGTTGATAGGTTTAATCATGACGCAAAGTCATATAAAGGCAGCGATATACAATGGTTCAAATCATTTGCCGATGGAACGCAGATATTAGCAGGCGGCGAGCATGCGTGGGACCTTATCACAAAAGATGACCAGGCTATAGCAACGGGTTTGTATATATTTACTGTTAAGAACCAGAAAACAGGATTCATCAAAAAGGGGAAGTTTTTGGTTATAAAGTAGTTTAAGGGTGAACACACCCCGTCACCGCCTACGGCGGTGCCACCCCTCTCAAGAGGGGAATTATGTTTTTTAGATTTTAGAATATATTTATATTCAACACGATAAGAATTAAATTCCCTTCTTGAGAGGGGGAGAAACTGCTGGCTGATAAGACATAAGTTGAGGGGTTTGTAAATAGTAGGTTATATACACAACTATTGATAAGCAAGAATTTGAGAATAATTTAATAATTTTAATTCCCCTCTTGAGAGGGGTGTCCCGATTTATCGGGACGGGGTGTGTAAATAGTAAAACGAAAAATTATACCATACAACCCGAAGCTGAAGGAACTTGCTAAGAAATTGAGAAAGCAAGGAATATTATCCGAAGTATTACTTTGGAATGAATTAAAGGGTAAAAAGCTTGGTTACGATTTTCACAGACAAAAACCATTAGATAAATATATTGTAGATTTTTATTGCGATGAATTGGATTTAGTAATCGAAATTGATGGCTCAACTCATAATGATAAAATTGAAGATGATATTAAACGGCAAAAGAAATTAGAAGATTTTGGACTAACAGTTTTAAGATACTACGATGGAGATGTAAAGCAGGATATTGGGAGTGTTGTAGAACATCTAAAAGAATGGATCAAGGAACACACCCCACCGACTAAAGTCGGTTTCCCCTCTCAAGAGGGGAATTATTAAAAACTTTTGAAATTGAAAAAATTAATTGTTTATTTTTTAATTTCAACAAATAAAGGACACACCCCGTCCCGATAAATCGGGACACCGTTGATCCCGCCAAGGCGGGACTGCAAAAAGCGCAGGGGGAATTTGATTAGACATTAGCAGCAGATTGAGGATTGAAGTTCTATCACTGGGATCCTTCTCTCGCTTCGCTCACACAGGATTGAATATAAATTAAAACATACTAACATGAAAAAAATAATACCATACATAGCACCAATAGCATTATTTATTGCTGTTGGATTTTATTTCGTTTACACAACTACAATAATGGTTGTGCAAACCGTCCCCAACGATTCACTTTTAATAGGCAGAGACCGCTCTTTAAAAGTTGGTGATACTGTAACTGTAACAGGAAGAGTTGTGGCTCCATCTGTTGTAAATGCTACTGGAAATGATTTCAGGATTCTCTTAAGAGGTTCGACTTCAAGAACAATTTACCTTCAGGATACAACCAATGCTTTATTTGGAGGTATTATAGTAAGACAGGCTGATACCGTTTCAAATACCGGCATTACAAATCTTGATTCAGGTATGAAGGTAACTCTAACAGGTATAGTACAGGAGTTTCCTAACATAATTTCATCGGGTGCAACGCAGCTTAAACTTGATACATTAAGCATTATACAGGTAATGCCTACTGTAAAAAAACGACCTGCGCCAATTACAGTTAACGTTACAAATTTTGATTCTCTTGGTAGCGTAAACTTCAGATCTGGCGAAAAATATGAAGGTATGTATGTTCAATTGAATAATCTTACTGTAGGCCCGAATAGTCCATTAGGATTTAGAAATATTAGAAGGCTAATTGATGCTCAAGGTAATTTTATTTATTTAAGAGATTTTTCAAACTTTTTCTCAACAGGTCCATCACCATCATGGGGATGGACAGCATGGGCACCGCCTTCAATTGGCTCAACGGTTACATCAATACGTGGTGTTATAGTTAACAGCGCTTATGCT
>JAYTUN010000151.1:0-5237 GCA_043744495.1 Ignavibacteria bacterium | reverse complement strand
TGACTAACAAGGTCTTTTAAATAATTTCCAATATCAATCTGCGAAATATCAACAGACTTATACAGTTTTTCGTGTATCATTGACATTGTTTCAACTCTTGAGCGGCTCTTATTAAATATTTCAAGGTCTCTTGGGTCATATATAAATTTAGACTGCAGTTTTAAAAGGCTTACGATTATCTGCAGATTATTTTTAACCCTGTGGTGAATTTCCTTTAACAGCAATTCTTTTTCCTTTAATGATTTTTTAGTGATACCCTCAGCTAATTTTCTTGCTGTAATATCAGCGGCAACTCCAAGCACCTGTTGTGAACCATCTGTGCCTTTTAGCGAGACTTTAATTGTCTGGTACCATTTAGTAACACCATTATTGGAATTTGTAACCTGTTCTTCCGGAATGAATTTTGATTTACCTGATTTAATCACTTCCCTGTCATCATTAAGGAAATGCTCTACTTCTACCAAGTTATCATTAAAATCAGCATCCGTTTTTCCAATTAAGCTATCTACCGTTGTTCCGTAATTTTCTGCAACGGCTTTGTTTACCAGTGTAAATCTACCATCCCAGTCTTTAGCAAAAACAAAATTAGGGTCAGTATCAATTACAGTTCTTAAAAACTCTCTTTGCTGCTTAATCAATTCTTCAGCATTTACTCGTTCAGTAATATCTTCTACTAAAGAGGCTACTCCAATAACCTCATCGTTTTCATTTATCAAAGGAGTGTTGTACCATTCACACAGTATTTTATTGCCACTTTTAGTTATATTCTCATTTGTACTTCTTTCGCCTCCTGTTTTTCTGATAAGATCATCCCAAATAGAACCTACAAGCTCTCTTATTTCCTCGGGAACAATTACAGAAGCATTTTTACCAAGTACTTCTTCTTTTTTCCAGCCAAAAATCCTTTCAGCAGATTCATTCCATTCAGTTATACAGAAATTCATATCCCAACCTATAACAGCAAGTGGTGTCCTTTCAACATGAAGTGAAAGCTTTTGCCTTGAACTCCTTAACTCTTGTTCGGCTATTAATCTATCGGTAATATCCTGCAAAGTTCCTATAATAGAAAGTTTTCCATTATAGATCATTGTTGAACCCTTTACCTCAACATCAATTATAGTGCCATCTTTTTTAACTGCTTTATAGGAATACTGAATTGTACTTACTTCTTTATCAATTCTTTTCCTCATATTTTCCAAAATCAGTGTTTTATGTTCCGAAGATACTACTTTCCATACATTCAAACCCAGCATTTCACCTGTTTTGTAACCAAATATTTCTTCGTATTTTGGATTTACATAAACATAAGTCTCATCCTGAATAATGTAAATTCCCACCAGGGCATTTTCTACAAGACTTCTGAATTTTTCCTCCGCGTCAATAATATTTCTTTCGGCCCTGGCTCTTTCGGTAATTTCTTCTTTAAGTTTTAAGTTTACTGCTTTGATCTCGCTTGTTCTCATATCAACAAGCTCTTCAAGATGCCCGCTATATTTTTGAAGCTCCTGTTCAAGAAGTTTTCTAGTTGTAATATCAAACGCTGAGCCAAGTATTTCTGTAACAACTCCGGCTTCATTTCTGGAAAATACAACTTCATAACTTCTGAACCATCTGTATTTCCCTTCGGAGTTCAAAATGCGGTATTCATAGTTCAATATTTCATTATCTTTGGCACCGTAATAATTAGCATAGTTACTTCTTAGTTTTGTATAGTCATCAGGGTGGATATACTTTTCAAAAAAAGACTGTCCCATTTTCACAACTTCATTTGAATCATATCCAAGTAATTCCGCGATTTTGTAGTTTGTATATGATATTCTCGGACCTTTAATGTCATATATATAAAGGACACTTGGAAGAGAATCCGCAATTCTTTTTATGAATTTCTGGTTACTAAGAATTTCTTTTTCAGCTTTTCTTCTATGTGAAATATCTCTGAAAACCATGACAACGCCAATTAGAACACCATTTTCGTTTATAATTGGAGCAGCACTGTCATCTATAGGTACTTCTTCTTTATTTTTTGTGATAAGCATCGTATGATTATCAAGACCGACAACTTTTCTGGTTGCAATAACAATTTTTATAGGGTCGGCAGTTTTTTTGCCGGTTTCTTCATTATAAATATTGAACACTTGATCAATAAATAGTCCGTTTGATTCAGAACTTTTCCAACCTGTAAGTTCTTCAGCAACTTTATTCATAAAAAGTATTTCGCCAATCTTACTTGTTACAATTACTGCATCTCCAATACTTTCAAGTGTCGTAGCCAGCCAGTTCCTGCTTTCTTCAAGTGTATTTTCAACTTCTATTCTTTTATTAATATTTCTGTTCAATAGAAAAACAGCAATAATTAACATTGTAAAAGCAATTAGATTTCCAATTACAAGATTAACAAGCGTATAGCTTGAGCTGCTCTTAGCTTCAAGTAATCTTGCGTTTAATATCGATTTTTCATTTTCCTGAATTCGCTCTATACACGATTTAATTTTATCGACTGATACTTTACCCCTTTTGGTGTATTCAATTTGCGCTTTATAATCTTTACTCCTTTTTTCCTGGAATTCCAAAGATTCCTCAAGCAAGTTTTTCCTGTTAAATATAAGTTTTTGTAGTGTATCTAAAATTAACTTTTCACTTTCGTCATAAACAATTGAATTTAAATGGGAAAATTCCGAATCGATTGCATTTAATGCAGGATAATATTCTTTTAAAAATTCTTCATTGCTTGTGATAAGGTAACCTCTTCTGTTCGTTTCTGCTTCGATTATGTTTGAATAAAGAGCTTCAGAAGTTTGAATAATTGTAAGAGATTTAACAATAATTTCTTCGTCTTCAAAATGAAAACGGATATTGATATAAATTACAATATTAACGGAAGTTAGTATAAGTAAGGCAATTACAAATCCCGAATTAACATATTTCTTTTCTAGAAAGCGTTTCAATTAATTACAGTTATATATAAAATTTAACTTTAAAAAATCAATAAAACGATATAATAAAATTTCTTAAAATTTATATTTATGTTATTTTGTAATATAATGTTAAACAATTTAAAGTTAACAGTAAATCGCTAAATACCATCATATTATGCTATAATAATGCCAATTTTTGTAAAATTTCAAAATTTTAGGATTATAATGACTGGAAAGCTATTTTGATTTAGCATCCAGATATAAGGGTTTCAATTTTTCAGTAAGCTGTGGGTTAAATTTCATTGCAGATTTAAAATCAGCCGCAGCAAGTTTATAGAAACCGAGGTTGTAATAACAGATTCCCCTGTTTTCAAATACTGCGCTGTATTTCGGGTTCAGATTCAATGCCTTTACATAATAATTCAATGCATTTTGAAATTCATCTTTTGCGTAGAATAAGTTACCAAGATTGAACAAAGCAAGTGTATCATTTGGATTAAAAGTGACAGCTTTTCTAAGATCAGGTTCTGCAAATTCAGGCTGTTGCCTCATCAGATATATGTTTCCCCTGTAAGCATAAGCCTGTGCATTTTGTTCATCCAGCAAAATTACTTTTGAAAAATCATCAAAAGCTAATGAATCGTTTCCCATAGATATAAGAATTTTTCCCCGTTCAAGGTATGAATCAGTATCGTTACCATTTAATTTTATGGCAAAATCAAAATCTTTATATGCGTTATTAACATCATTAAGTTTTAAATAAGTTAATCCTCTTTCAGTGTATAATAAATTAGGCATTAATCCTGTACCTTTTGCATTTATTGCTTTTGTAAAATTTTCTATTGCTCTAATGAAATCTCCTTTTTCATTATATACGGTTGCAAGACCGTAATAAGCCAGTCCGAAGCTTGGGGCAATAAGTAATGCTTTATTTAGAGATTTAATTGTATTAACTGTATCTTTAAGTCCGTTATAAGCCATTCCAAGCTGGTAATAATATTTTTGGTTTGCAGTATCAAGCTTTATTGCATTTTCGTAATTTGTTATAGCATCACTAAAATTGCCGGCTCTCATATCAATTTCACCCAATGCAAAATGTATTTCAGGAAATGTTGAATCAACACTTAAAGCTTTTGCATAGTACTCCTTTGCTTTAAAATAATCTTCTGCAAGCATAGAAAGATTGCCAAGTTCTATATATGCTTCAGCATATTTTTTATCTATTTCAATTGCTTTTTTAAAATACTCAAGAGCTGTCAGGTAGTTTTTGTTGTTTTTATTGATCATACCTATTCTGAAAAACATTAACTCATCCTTCTGATAGCCTATTTCATATGCTGTTGTATAATCTGTAAGCGCTTTATCAAATTCTTTCAATTCAAAATAAGCATTACCTCTCTGGAAATATCCTTCATCATGTCCGGTAGCAATAAAAAGATACCTGTTGAAGAGGTCAACTGCCTTTTCGTAGTCTTCTGCATCAAGTGCATCCATCGCTTCATCAAATGAAACACGGGTTGAATCTAATGAGTATATAAACTTTGAAACAAATAAAACCAGGAATAATACCGTTAGAATTTTAATCTTCATTTATGAAAGTAATTTTAGAAATTTAAGTATTCCTTTAAACCATGCACACCGCCCTCTCTTCCAAAGCCGCTTTCTTTATAGCCGCCAAATGGAGATGCAGGGTTGAATTTATTATAAGTGTTTGACCATATTACTCCTGCTTTTACAGCATTAACCATTTTAAATATCTTTGAGCCTTTATCAGTCCATATTCCGGCAGATAAACCGTATTGAGTATTATTGGCTTTTTCTATTGCTTCTTTTGGTGTCCTGAATGTGAGTACAGAAAGTACAGGACCGAATATTTCTTCCTGAGCTATGCGGTTTGACTGCGCAACATTTGTGAAAAATGTAGGCTTGAACCAGTAACCCTTTTCGGGCAGCTTACAATCAGGCTGGAATATTGTACATCCTTCATCTATTCCTGAATTAACCAATTCAGTAATTTTGTTTAACTGCATCATAGAATTAATTGCACCCACATCAGTATTTTTATCCATCGGGTCACCTAATCTTAAACTCTTAAGTCTGTGTTTAAGTTTCTTAACGACATTATCTTTTACACTTTCCTGAACGAACAATCTAGAACCTGCACAGCAAACATGACCCTGGTTAAAATATATGCCGTTTACGATACCTTCTACTGCCTGGTCAATTGGCGCATCTTCAAAAATAATATTTGCAGCTTTACCGCCAAGCTCTAGTGTAACTTTTTTATCAGTTCCTGCAATAGCCCTCATTATAAGTTTACCA
>JAYTUN010000150.1:0-5288 GCA_043744495.1 Ignavibacteria bacterium | reverse complement strand
TTTCAGCAAGTTTATGGTTCAGATCGTATATGGAATCGTACCTGTTCTGTTCAAGTTTTTCAAGCTTTTTCTTTTCTTCTTTCTTTGTTTCGGTATCTCTTTGCTTTCTTGTGAAAAGCTTTTTGTTTATGATAATACCTTTCATACCCGGAGGAGCTTTAAGAGATGCATCTTTTACATCACCTGCTTTATCTCCAAAGATAGCTCTTAAAAGTTTTTCTTCAGGTGTAGGTTCCGTTTCGCCTTTTGGTGTTACTTTACCAATTAAAATATCATTTTCTTTAACTTCTGCGCCAATTCTTATAATACCATCTTCATCAAGATCTTTAGTTGCTTCTTCGCTGACATTTGGAATGTCGCGTGTGAGCTCTTCTTCTCCGCGTTTTGTATCTCTTACCTGAAGGTTATATTCTTCAATATGAACTGAAGTGTAAATATCCTCTGCCACTATTCTCTCGCTTATAACAATAGCATCTTCAAAGTTATATCCTCTCCATGGCATAAATGCAACCAAAACACTTCTACCAAGAGCAAGCTCGCCCTTATCTGTAGCGGCACCATCAGCAAGGCACTCGCCTTTTTTAACGCGCTGACCCACTTTTACAATAGGCTTCTGGTTTATGGAAGTATCCTGGTTAGTTCTTAAGAATTTTATCAGGTTGTATTCTTTGATCTCTTCATCATCAAAGCTAAGTAACGCTTCATCTGAGTTTTTATCTATATCATATTTAACAACAATCCTATCTGCAGAAACGTGTTCGATAACACCATCGGCCTCTGCGAGGATAAGTGTTCTTGAGTCATTAGCTACTTTTTTCTCGAATCCTGTTCCGACAAGCGGAGCCTCAGGTCTTAACAAAGGAACTGCCTGGCGCTGCATATTGGATCCCATGAGCGCTCTGTTAGCATCATCATGTTCTAAGAAGGGGATAAGAGCTGCTGCTGCGCTTACTATTTGGTTAGGAGCAATATCCATATAATGAACGTCCTCGGGATTAACAATAGGGAAGTCACCTTTAAATCTTGCTTTGATCTTGCTTTCAGTAATTTTATTTCCGTCAAGATCTGAAATTACCTGCGCAATAATAAAATCATCTTCCTTCTCTGCTGAAAGATAATCTATTTCATTTAATACTTTTCCATTCTTTACTTTTCGGTACGGAGTTTCAATAAATCCGAAATCGCTAATTCTTGCATGTGTACATAATGAAGAAATAAGACCGATGTTCGGACCTTCAGGAGTTTCAATAGGGCATAGGCGTCCGTAATGCGTATAATGAACGTCACGTACCTCGAATCCTGCTCTTTCTCTCGTTAAACCGCCCGGTCCAAGTGCGCTAACCCTTCTCTTATGGGTCATTTCGCTCAGTGGGTTGGTTTGATCCATATATTGTGAAAGCTGGCTTGTTCCAAAGAATGAAACAAGAGCTGTAGATATTGTTCTTGCACTTACCAGGTTACCCGGTGTAATGTTCTCTTCATCATGGATGCTCATTCTTTCGCGGATTGTTCTTGACATTCTTGCAAGACCAACGTTGAACTGAGCCGCAAGCTGCTCTCCAATAGAGCGTACGCGCCTGTTGCCTAAGTGATCAATATCATCAGTTGGTTTTTTACCTGCTTCAAGATCAACAAGATAGTTGATAATTGAAATTATATCTTCTTTTGTCAAAACAGTCTTATCAGCTGGAATATCAAGGAGTAATTTATAATTAAGCTTATATCTTCCTACTGCACCAAGATCGTATTTCTTTTCATTGAAGAAAAGTTTATCTACAAGATTTTTTGCAGATTCATCGTCCTGCTCAGGTCTTAACTGTTCCGATATTTGTTCTAATGCGTCAATTTCAGACTGTGCGGCATCTTTATTAAGTGTATTTGCAATAAGTGATTCTTCGTAAGGTCTATCTGACTTAAATAATTTTATTTTAGTGATTGTTGACTTATGTATTCTTTCGATAAGTTCATCATCAATTTCAGCAGCTTTTTCAGCAATCAATTCGCCGGTTTCTTTATCAATAAGGTCATCGCTAAGCTGTTTGCCCATGAAATTCTTCAGTTCTTTTTTATCGACTACTTCAAGCAGACCGAAAAGTTCAAGTATCTCTTCATTTGTTGAATAGCCAAGTGCTCTTAGAATTGTAGTTACTGGGAATTTTTTTCTTCTGTCAATGTATGCAAACAGACAGTTATTGATATCTGTAGTAAATTCAACCCATGAGCCTTTCATCGGAATTATCCTTGCAGAAAACAACCTTGTACCGTTCTGGTGAGTTGATTCGCTGAATACAACGCCAGGAGCCCTGTGAAGCTGGGATACTATTACTCTTTCAGCGCCGTTAATTACAAAGCTTCCGTAAGGTGACATATACGGAATATTACCCATATATACATCCTGTTCAACGGCATTTGAATATTCTTTAGCTTCTTTGTTTGGTTTTGTTGAAAGGCGAAGCTTGGCTTTTAAGGATACAGCATAAGTTAAGCCCTGTTCCTGACATTCGCGAATTGTATATTGCGGTTTTTCAAGATTATACTCGATGAATTCAAGAAGTGCTGTCTCTCTGGAGTCTGTAATAGGAAAATTCCTTGAGAATACAGCCTGCATCCCTTTATCTTTTCTTTCATTAGGGGCAGAATCTTCCTGCATGAATTCTCTGAACGCCTGGAGCTGCACATTTAGCAGATCAGGAGCATCAGGCTGTTTCCCTGATTTTGATAAGTAGATACGCTCTCCGTTGAAAATGAATTTAGATATGTCTATTGGCATTTTTTTCCGACCTCCCGATGGGGGTTAATATAAATAGATACTAGACAAGCCATTAGGAAATGGCTTGCCTAAAAATTAATAAATTTAAGTATTTTTTTTGAGTTTATAGGCTTCAGTTAGAACCTATTTCTTGGAATAGAATTTTAATATTTATATAAATTACTTTAATTCTACTTTTGCTCCGGCAGCTTCAAGATCAGCTTTTAGTTTTTCTGCTTCAGCTTTAGGAATGCCTTCTTTAACCGCTTTTGGAGCGCTTTCTACAAGACCCTTAGCTTCAGTTAAGCCAAGACCGGTAGCATTTTTTACCGCTTTGATAACGTTTATTTTAGAAGCCCCAATATCTACAAGGACTACTGAGAATTCTGTTTTTTCTTCAACAGCTGCAGTTGGAGCGCCACCTGTTGCTCCGGACATAACAACCGGTGTAGCAGCTGTAACACCAAACTTATCTTCCAATGCTTTCTTTAATTCAGCAGCATCAGTAAGCGTAAGGCTGCTAATTTTTTCTACTAATTCTTCTACTACAGACATTTTAATGTATCTCCTTTATTATTAAATTTTTTATTTTAATTTGCGTTCTTTTTTGCTACTTCTTCAACAACTGATGCCAGGTCTCTTAATACTGCGTTTATCGCTCCGACAATTCCCGATATTGGCGAATGCAGGCTTCCTATGATTGAAGAAATGATCTCAGGCTTTGTTGGCAATGCTGCCAGAATATTTAACTGCTTACTAACGTAAGCAATATTTTCTACTAATGCCAGTTTTAGTTTTGGTTTCTCACCTTTATCATAAAACTTCTTTATGATCTTGGCAGGAGTTACCGGGTCATCAAATGCGAAAATAATACCTGTTTGACCTTTAAGGAACTCGTTGATCTTTTCACTCTGGGTATTGAACTTCCCATCAGTCTGTTCAAGTGCTTTCTTAACAAGAGTATTCTTAAATACTTTATACTCTACCTTCGCATTGAAGAGATCATCTCTTAGTTCATTGGTCTGAGCAACAGTTAAGCCACTGAAATCCGTCAGGTATATGCTTGATGCCTTATTTAATTTTTCTTTTATTTCTAGAACTGATTGTTCTTTATCGTGCTTGTTCATGAACTCTGTTTTATAATAAATTAATGATGTGATAATTCGTTTTTGCTTATTGCTAGTCCCGGACCCATAGTGCTGGATAGTGTAACGCTTTTAACATACTGTCCTTTTGATGTAGCTGGTTTCATTTTAAGAACCTGGTTGATAAATGTATTGATATTATCTTCAAGCTGATTCGGCTCAAAATTTGCTTTGCCTACGCATGCGTGAATAATACCTGCTTTTTCAACACGAAATTCTATTCTTCCGGCTTTAACTTCATTAACAGCTTTGCCAATATCGTTAGTTACTGTTCCGCTTTTTGGATTGGGCATTAAGCCTTTTGGTCCTAAAACCTTTCCAAGTTTTCCAAGCTCACTCATTGTATCAGGCGCTGCTATAATAACATCAACATCAGCCCATCCTTCTTTGATCTTTGCAAGATAATCCTCAAAACCTACATGATCAGCTCCGGCTGTTCTTGCTTCTTCCTGTTTTTCAGGCTTTGCAATTACAAGCACCCTTACTGTTTTTCCTGTTCCGTGAGGCAGGGCTACTGTTCCTCTTACAAGCTGGTCAGCATGTTTCGGGTCAACGCCAAGCTTCATGGCAATATCAATAGATTCAATGAACTTTGTCCTGGATGTCTCTTTAAGTTTTGCAATAGCCTCTAAAATAGAGTATTCTTTAGTTATATCTATTTTACTGTTTATATCTTTTCTTCTTTTTGTAACTTTCATTTTTATAGTACCTTTATTATCCTTCTACTGTAATTCCCATACTTCTTGCAGTACCGGCTATTACTTTTGCGGCAGAATCAATTGTCCTGGCATTAAGGTCTTTCATTTTCAGGCTTGCAATATCTTCAACCTGTTTTTTAGTTACCTTGCCAACTTTCAACCTGTTTGACTGGGCGCTGCCCTTATCAAGTTTAGCTGCCTTCAAAAGCAATACGGCTGCAGGGGGAGTCTTGGTTATGAATGTAAAAGACTTATCTGAATAAACTGTTATAAGAACAGGAATTATCAGACCCTGGTCTTTTGATGTTCTTGCGTTAAATTGCTTGCAGAACTCCATACCGTTTACACCACGCTGCCCTAAAGCGGGACCAACAGGCGGAGCCATTGTTGCCTGGCCGGCAGGGATCTGAAGCTTTACAAATCCAACTACTTTTTTTGCCATTTGTTATTATTGTATCTTTTATTTTGTGAGTGCGTAATATTTTTTGAATACAAACCAGGGAGAACTGGTAAGTAATGTTATACTTTTGATTATTTTTCTTTTTCTATCTGTGTAAAATCAAGCTCTATAGGTGTTTTTCTGCCAAAAATGCTTACCATAACCTTAACTTTCATTCTTTCAAGGTTAATTTCATTTATGGTTCCGTTAAAGCTTACAAACGGTCCGTTAATAACTTTTATTAAGTCGCCTTTTTC
>JAYTUN010000149.1:0-5309 GCA_043744495.1 Ignavibacteria bacterium | reverse complement strand
TTAATTTAAGCTATGACCCCCTTGTGTTCCCCCTGATAGGGGGAAATGATAAAAAGAGAAGTTTTAACGGTTTCTGTATCGGAGGCGGTCAACTTGAGCTAATTAAATATATAATATTATACGGGAATTTTAGTTGATTGGATTTTAACATAAAAAAAGGGACGCAACTGCGTCCCAATTTGTATATTCAATTAACTACTATATCGCTATAATGCTATAATGCTATAATGCTTTTACTTCAGTAACCAGCTTCTGCAGTGATGCTTTAGCATCACCGAAGAGCATACGGTTATTGGGAAAGTAGAACAGCTCATTATCAATACCCGCATAACCTGCTGCCATTGAGCGTTTCATCACAATTACATTTGCTGATTTATCAACATCAAGTATAGGCATACCGTAAATAGGGCTGTTCTTATCATGCCTTGCAGCCGGATTTACAACATCATTTGCTCCGATAATTATTGATACATCAGTATTTGCCATTTCACTGTTTGCATCTTCCATTTCCATAAGCTTTTCATAAGGAACATCTGCTTCTGCAAGAAGTACGTTCATGTGGCCAGGCATTCTGCCAGCTACAGGGTGAATAGCATATTTAACTTCAACGCCTTTTTCTTCCAGAAGTTTTTCAAGCTCATGGCAGGTATGCTGCGCTTGTGCTACAGCAAGCCCGTAACCCGGGACTATGAATACCTTCTTAGAATAAGCAAGAAGCACCGCTGCATCAGAAGCAGAAATTTCCTTTACTGTTCCCTGTTGTGTTTCTCCGCTCTTCGCTTTGCCTGTCGTGCCAAAAGCGCCTGCAATAACATTAAACAATGAGCGGTTCATAGCTTTACACATAAGGATAGTTAATATTGTACCGGCAGAACCTACAAGGATACCGCCTGTTAACATTACCTGGTTATTGTAAACAAGCCCGCCAAATGCTGCTGCAACACCTGTAAATGAGTTTAATAGTGAAATTACCACAGGCATATCAGCGCCGCCTATAGGCATTACAAACATTACTCCATATAGAACTGCAACTAATAATGTTACAAGAAGCAAAGTATTATTTGCCTGATGCTGTGTTGAAAGGTAAACAGCAAGCGAAACAGCAGCAATAAGTATCAACAGGTTAATGAACTTTTGACCAGGATATACTTTATCGCCAATATTTCCATTAAGTTTGCCGAAAGCAATCATACTTCCCGTAAACGAAATGGTTCCTATAATGAGTCCCGCCATTACAATAGCAATAAAAGCAGCTCCCCCGCCGTGCGAGAAATCATGCCTTGTGTATTCAACAACTGAAATAACTGCCGCACATGCGCCGCCCATACCATTAAATAAAGAAACCATCTGCGGCATAGCGGTCATTTTTACTCTTTTAGCTGCCACCCAGCCAATAACTGTTCCTATTGCAATTCCCCCAAAAATCCATAAGTAATTTCCAATTGCCTTATCAAGGAATATTGTTGCGAATATAGCAAGTGTCATTCCTGCTGCTGCGTAAAGGTTACCCCTACGCGCACTCTCAGGATGGCTCAGCATTTTTAATCCAAGGATAAAAGAAACCGAGCCTATTAGATATATGATATCAATTATATATTTTTCCATGTTATTTCTTCTTCTTCTTAAACATTTCAAGCATTCGGTCTGTAACTACAAAGCCGCCTACTACATTTAAAGTACCAAGTATTACTGCAATGAATCCAAGTGAAAGCGCCAGGTAGTTATCCGCTTCAGCTCTTCCCATTACTATTATTGCTCCAATAATAACTACACCATGAATTGCATTTGCACCCGACATTAACGGAGTATGCAGAACCGAAGGGACATTAGATATAACCTCTATCCCTAAAAAAACCATGAGTACCAAAAGATAAATAAACCCAATGTGCTCACTTATATAGCTAAATACCTGTTCCATTATTTATTGCTCCTCATTATTTATTACTCCTCATTATTTAACCACCTCTTTAAGTTTCTCATTTACAATTTCGCCATTATGTGTTATACATGTACCTTTTACAAGGTCATCTTCAAAGTTAAGATTGATCTTTCCGTCAATTAAAATAAGTTTAAGGAAGGTCAGAACGTTCTTGCCAAACATCTTGCTTGCATCAAAAGGTACTGTTGAAGGCAAAAAAGAACTGCCTATTATCTTTACACCATTTATATCAACCGTTTCTTCGTTCTTTGAAAGCTCGCAGTTACCGCCTGTTGATGCTGCCAGATCAACAATAACAGCGCCCTTCTTCATCGCTACAACTGTTTCCTTTGTTATTAACACGGGAGCTTTCCTTCCGGGGATTTGCGCTGTTGTAATTATTACATCAGATTTTACAGCATGGTCATGAATAGCCTGGCGTTGTTTCTGTTTGAACTCTTCTGACTGTTCTACAGCATAACCGCCGGCTGCTTTATCATCTTTAGCGCCTTCAACTTCAACAAATTTTGCGCCAAGTGACATTACTTCTTCTTTAACTGCGCTTCGTGTATCAAAAGCTTCTACAACTCCGCCTAGCCTTCTGGCTGTTGAAATTGCCTGCAGACCTGCAACACCTGCGCCAAGTATCAATACTTTAGCGGGTTTAATACTTCCGGCTGCTGTCATGAACATAGGGAAGAATTTAGGCAGGTTTGTTGCTGCTACCAGTACCGCTTTATATCCCGCTACTGTTGCCTGTGAGGATAAAATATCCATTGACTGGGCACGTGTTGTTCTTGGAATGGTTTCAAGACTGAAGCCTGAAACTTTTTGTGCCAAAAGCAGTTTTACTGTTTCGGGGTTAAAGAATGGGGCAAAAATGGCAAATGCCACTGAGCCTGATTTCAGTTTTGTGATCTCATCTTTTGTTAGGGAATTAATTCTTAGGATGACATCTGATGAAGAAAGCACCTTGGCTTTATCGCCAATTTCTGCGCCCTGCGCTTTGTAGTCTTCATCACTTGCAAAAGCTTTGCTTCCTGCATCGCTCTCAACAAGGACCTGAAAATTCATCTTAACTAACTGTGCTGCTATTTCCGGAAGCGCTACGACTCTGTTTTCGCCTTCCGGCTCTTTTAAAATACCTATTATAGCCACTTTTCTGTTGTTATCCTATTATTTTCAAAAAATATATCTAACAAAATTAACAAAACTGCTATATAAAAGAAATGATATAAGTCATATTTATACCAATTTAGCATACTAAACATACAATATTCACTTTAAGTAATTTAAATCAATAATTTCTTATACATTTTTAAAGAATTTAGATAAAATTTCTTTATTTATTATCAATTTATCACATTTTTTTTCTTATACTCAACATAATTGGCATGCAGTATAAAAAAGACGACACGACCATGCCTTTGCCTGCACAGCGGGGTCGTCTCTAATCTTATTATATCAAAATTTTGTAGAGACGTCCCGTTGGGACGTCTTTTAGGTTTTGAGACAGCCACTCCAGTTTGGGAACGGTATTTTAATAACTTTTTACCTAAATTGCAGAATATTATTTTTTTTGAAATTGACTAAAGGAGTATTTCTTGCCAAAAATACAGTTACATACTAAAATCATTATTGGTCTTATTCTTGGAGCAATTTTCGGCGCAATATTTGCCATTAATCCCAATAAAGTTGAATTGAACTTTAAAAATAGTTCAGAGCAGATTGAAAACTGGCAGGAATTTTCATTTCTAAAAAAAGACTCTATAACAAAATCCTATGCGCATGATGACCAGCTTGCAATTGTTAAGTATTATAAAAATCTAAAAGATAAAAAAGATGTTAAGCTGAAAATAAAGCTTTCAGATGGCTCTGAAAAAATATATGAAAGTGTTGCATCGGTTGAAAAGGTTAAAAGTATTGGTGTTTGGTTCAAGCCTGTAGGTGATATTTTTGTTAGACTGCTTAATATGATTGCTGTCCCGCTTGTGCTTGCTTCTCTTATTGTTGGCGCAGCATCACTAACCGATCTAAAGCATGTTGCTAAAATAGGCGGTAAAACTCTTGGCTTCTATGCATTAACGGCAGTAATGGCAATAACAATTGGTTTACTTTGCGTCAATTTCATTCAGCCCGGGCATATAATGGACCAGGGAGCAAAAGACCGCCTGCTTGATACATACCAGGATGATGCAAAAAGCAGAATTGAACAGAATGTTTCTATGAACATTGTGGATTTTATTGTTAACATTGTTCCCAAAAACCCGTTTAAAGCAATTGCTGATGGTGATTTTCTGCAAATAGTTTTCTTTGCTATTTTAACAGGAATTTTCCTTATGCAGATACCTAAGAATAAATCAGAACCCGTGATAAATTTTTTCAGCGGGATAAGTGATGCAATGATAGTACTAGTTGAAAAAATTATGATAATTGCCCCTTATGCAGTATTCACACTCATAGCAGCAACTGTAGCAGAGTTTGGATTTTCTATACTCAAAACTCTTCTATGGTATTCATTAACAGTAGTTACCGGACTGCTTATCCTTACATTCATAGAGTATCCTCTTCTGCTTAAAATATTTACAAAGATAAAGCTAAAAGATTTCTTTAAATCACAAAGGCCGGTAATTGCAGTAGCATTTTCAACAAGTTCTTCTGCAGCAACTCTTCCTGTAACAATGGATGTATGCGAAAAGCAATTAGGGGTGCCAAATAAAATAGCAAGTTTCGTTCTGCCGCTTGGAACAACTGTCAATATGGATGGTACTGCACTTTACCAGGCAGTTGCAACTGTATTTATAGCGCAGGTATTCGGGTTTGATCTGACGCTCACTCAGCAATTAACAATTGTTCTTACCGCAGCACTTGCAGCAGTTGGAACGGCTCCTGTTCCGGGTGTGGGTTTGTTAATGCTTATTATAGTACTAAAATCTGTAGGAGTACCTGAAGAAGGCATTGCACTTATTATCGGTGTTGACCGTTTCCTTGATATGTGCCGCACTGTACCAAATGTACTGGCTGATTCGCTTGCCTGCGTGGTAATTGCTTCAAGCGAAGGAGAGCTTGGAGAAATTAAACCCGATGCTGAATATGAAGGAGCGATGTGAAAGTAAAAAGTAAAAAGGCAAAAGTAAAAGCAAAAAACAAATAAAGCAAAAGTAAAAAAGCAAAAGGCAAAATAGATATTAATTATTGATATCAAAAAAGTAAAAATATTATTGCAATGTTGAAATTAAATCATAAAAAACTTATCGTTTGGGAAAAGAGTTTAAATTTAATTACTCAAGTAGACCGCCTCCGATACAGAAACCGTTAAAACTTCTCTTTTTATCATTTCCCCCTATCAGGGGGAACACAAGGGGGTCATAGCTTAAATTAAACTTATTAT
>JAYTUN010000148.1:0-5337 GCA_043744495.1 Ignavibacteria bacterium | reverse complement strand
GTTCAGGCTTGCCGAGCTCCCGGTAAATGGTTGACTTGCTTAGATTATGCTTAACGGATAGCTCATCCATCTTTTTTTTGAAATCAACAGGTGATGTTTTGTTTAACTCACTCAGTTTGAGGATATCTTTGTGCAGATCGAGATTGAATTTTTTCATAATGGTAATAAGTTATAAAGTTATCAGGTTATAAAGTTATAAAGTTTTAAAGTTATAAAGTTATAAAGTTGTAAAGTTTTAAAGTTGTAAAGTTTTAAAGTTATAAAGTTTTAAAGTTATAAAGTTTTAAAGTTATAAAGTTGTAAAGTTTTAAAGTTGTAAAGTTGTAAAGTTATAAAGTTGAGACCGGCGCTACGTTTACCCCATTGGGGTCTTAAACCGCTTTAGCGGAGGAAGAAAGCCGGACGAAAACTTACTCCGAAGGAGGAAGTTATAAATTACAGATTATTAGGTTATAAAGTTTTAAAGTTATAAAGTTATAAAGTTATAAAGTTTTAAAGTTGTAAAGTTGTAAAGTTGTAAAGTTATCAGGTTAAATCTGGCTAAACAGATTACTCATTACTCATTGAATTATGCTATTAGCATACTATGGCAAATATAATATATGTTAATTGCATTGTCAAGAGGGCAAATGAAGTAAATTTTGGGATTTGCTGAAAAAGGGCGAAAATTGGATAAAATCATTTAAAAATCAGAAGCTTTTCACCGCCAAACTTTCAAAAAACGCTGCGCCTTAATCTGCGCCAGCAGAGGAAGGAAAGTCGTAGGACGCCAATACGCAAAGGTGTCCCTTTGTTGTTGGTGACGCTACGCTAAACCATTCTTCGTTCCACTCAGCAAGGCGTGGCACCTTTCTTCGTTTCCAATCAGCAAGGCACAGCCAACAACGGGGAGGAATATGGGCAAAATCATTTAAGAAGCAAAAGCGTTTCTCGCAAAGACGCAAAGGACGCAAAGTTTTGACTTTGTCTTTGTAGGTGTCAGGCTTGCCTGACACGTGACGGGAACATACCTAAATGCATAGCCCGACACCACAAAAATAATATTTTATAGCCACGCCCTTCTTGACTGGCTTTTCAGTTAGGGCGTGGATCAAAGAACTCCAGTTAAAAGGGCTTTCTTGACTTATTGAGCTTTAGCGAAAGAAGTAGCCCTGAATTTAAAAAAAGCTTTCTACAACTTTCAAAAAGTGCTTCGCCTTAAAACCGCGAAGCGGGAGGTGGGAAAGTCGTTGCAGAGTGCAAAGAGGTTTCTATATCAACAAATGGGAATTAATTTCGGTTTAAAATTTAGGTATCAAATAAACTCTTTTATAATTATTTTAATAAATGATGTATTATAGGCGGAAAATAATTTTATCGTTTTTGAAGCTTTTTGAAGGAAAACTAAGTAAAACAGACCTTCAAAAGTTATTGATGTTAACAGGTAAGAGCCAAAAAAAGGCATCATACCACTTTTTACCTTATAAATATGGCTGTTTTTCCTTTAGCGCTAATGCTGATCTTAATACACTAAAAAAATACGGTATTATTAAAGAAACAGAAGTTTCCTGGGTTTTGAATGATGAGAGAGACTATTTTAATGAACTTGAAAAATATGACAGGGAAATAATAAAAACTCTGAAATTAAGATTTGAAAATTCGCTGGGTGAGGAATTAATAAAATATACATACAGGAAATTCCCTTATTATGCTATTAATAGTGAAATTGCCGGTAAACTTTTAGGCAGAAGCGATTTAGATGAAATTGAAAAAGCAAAACCAATAAACAATGAAACGGTTTTATATACTATAGGTTATGAAGGAATTTCTCTTGAAGAATATTTTAATAAGCTTATAAAGTATAAAATAGAAGTACTTTGTGATGTTAGAAAAAATCCTTTAAGTATGAAATATGGATTTTCAAAAAACCAGCTTAAAAATGTTTGTGAGAATCTTGATATTAAGTATGTTCATTTACCAGATGCAGGTATTAAATCTGAATACAGGCAGGAATTAAAAAACCAGTCAGATTACAATTCTTTATTCAAGAAATATAAAGAAGAAATGCTGCCTGAAGCAATTGAAACACAAAAACAAATTGTTGAATTGCTTAAGGAACATAAAAGAATTGCATTAACCTGTTTTGAAGCGAATATTTGCCAGTGTCACAGACTTCACCTTGCAGAAGCAATCATAAAACTCACAAATAATAAAATACCCCTAAAACACATTTAAAGATGGCTAAGTTTAAAATCCTTATTACGGTTACCGCATATCCTCTGCCCTCGAGAAGTTATGACGAATTGGTATGCACTGCAGGCGTACTTGATGACGGCAGCTGGATAAGAATTTATCCTGTACCATTAAAATTTTTAAAAGGTATTAGAGATAACAACGAAACAAAGACCTTTAAATATAACTGGATTGAAATTGATCTTATTAAAAGAACTGATGACTTCAGACCTGAGAGTTATAAACCCGCAAAAAATGATTTTTCTGATGTCATTGTAATCGAATCGCTGGATACCACGGATAACTGGAGATTAAGGAAAGACTTTTGTTTAAAAAAAGTTTATACCGATCTTACAGAGCTGATAAATGATTCTAAAGCCCCTGTAAATACATCACTGGCTGTTTTTAAACCTGAGAGAATAATTGATTTTATTGTTGAAGAAGATACCAGAGAGTGGAGAAATGAATGGACAGAAATAAGGAAACAGGGAGATCTTTTTATTAACGAAAAGAACCAGACGCCGGAAAATATGATAAGAAAGGTACCTTTTAAATTTTATTATAAATTTGTTGATACTAAAGGCAGGGAAAGCAGGTTGATGATAGAAGATTGGGAACTGGGGCAGTTGTACTGGAATTGCTTAAGAGATGCCAATAATGATGAAGTAAAGGCTCTGCGTAAGGTTAGGCTGAAATTTTTTGATGAGCTTGCTTTAAAAAAAGATATTCATTTGTTCCTGGGTACAACAATGGAGTGGCACAGAAGAAGGGCAACCAATCCGTTTGTAATAGTTGGGGTTTTTTATCCACCAAAAGTTATACAAGGATCGTTATTCTAAAATTTAGAGTTTCTAAGTTATTTTTGTTGGTGACAAACTGTCAAGCCAGTCGTAACACCAACAACGGGGGAGAAGCGAAAGAAGTAGCCCTGAATTAAATAAAAAAGCTTTCTACAACTTTCAAAAAGTGAAAGACGTTGCAGAGGACATTAAGGAAAGCGGTATTATTTTGTTTGTGAAAACAACCATATTCAAACTTTCTTATTAATATAGCAGAGTCTATATATTCAATAATGGCGCATATCGCTGATAACTAATAGAATCTTTATTTGCAATATTATCTAACCATCCTTGTTCTTTATGACTTAAATCTATTATCTCTTCCGTTTTTTTGAATTTGAAATTTGAGCTTACCCATTTCATTACATTCTTTTCTTCTTCGGTAAACATTGCTTCATCAAATTCTTTTGCAGGGACAAATCTTTCATATTCTTCATTTCCTGTTTTTTGTTCTATGTTCATTATATAATCTTCCTGCCACAGCTCAGAAAATAGTATTTTATAATTATCTGGTACGGGACCCTTATCTATTGCACAATAAGTAAAACCACTGATAGAGCTTCCAGAATACTTGTATGAAATAAAGTCAGAATAAAATAAATATTTATTCAGTCTTGTTGTAAATGCTCTGTCATTCTCATTTAAAAAAAATATTACCATATTCGCAAATTTTCGATAGCTTCTTTGCGCATAACCTGTAAATTGATCAATCTCTTCAGTATAATTTCTAAGAAATCGTTTTACTAACTCTTCCTTACTTTTACGTTCAATATTTGCACCTATTTTTTTAAATTCAAGAATATCAAGTTCAGAAAAGATATTTGAGCTTTCTGTTAGTTCAATAAAATTTTTCGGATGCTTTATTAAATTCAATGTTTTTGAATTGGATTTACTTGGAATCTCGCCTTTTTCGTATTGCCTGTAAACATTTTCGCCAAAGCCTAATACTTCACTCATTTTCACAGGGGTGAGACCGTACTGCTCGCGCAATTTTTTTATCTGTTCAGGGAATAATATATTATTCTTTTCCCTGTACTGATTATATAATTGTTTTAATGTCAGGTCTGACGCTTCGGGGGTTGCAAATTCTTTCTCTGTAATTTCGCATACATAAAAGTAATCATAAACATCAAACTCTTCTTTACGAAATGTCATTTTTTGGGGTGTAACATGAAGCACCGCATTGCAGTCCGCAAACGGACTTTCAATAGTCTTTTTCATTGGTTGTTTTCTTTTTTGTGACCTGCTTTACTTTAAGCCAGAGGAAATTTCATTTCAAATTCAGCAAAATGAAGTGAAATTAAAATACACGGTTTATTAATTGAACCATAATTAATTTTTATATAGATCGGTTTATTTGTTATTCTGGTACCAAATTCCCAATACTCACCTGTGAACTCTGTATCTTTTACGGGTCCACGATAATAATTTGCCGGTGTTAGTTTATTGATTTCATTTATGCAAAAGGATTTTATATTAAGGACTTCGAGCTCTGACATTGTTTCACGGTTCTTTTTTCTTTCTATTATACTCATACCGAAAACAGAAAGTTTAGTTTTTACATCTCTTAGATATCGCTCAACTTCATCTATGGTAGCCATTCACCCCAGTCATTGTTATCACAATATTACAAAATTATTCTTTATTTGTCAAGAGAAAAGTGATATAAATTATAAAATAATGAAATTTTAGTATATAATTACACTTTATAGTGTCAATTGGACTATCCTATTTCCTTCATTATCCTACCTGTTTCCATCAAAACTACTATAATCTTCTGGTAATGCTCAATATCTTCGTTGGTTAAGGTTCTGCCTTTTCTATCCTTTAGCCATTTTTGAGCAGGTTGGTAACCCCCTATGTAAAAATTCCAGGCAATTTCAGGGACTTTCCCAAAATATTGTTCTGAATTTATGTATACATTGCAATCTTTGTAAGTAATCTTTTCAACAATATCGGTTCCTTCAACTGAATATGTTGTTATAAACTTATTTAATTTGGGTGATTCCATTAAATGAAGTAAACGAAGCTCATTACCAAATTTTACATATTTTTCAAATTCTTTTTTATCTTTTGGATATGGGATTCTGGGAAAATCAATTTTTAAAAACTCTTTATATTTTTCGCGATAACTTGGTGAGTGAAGGATAGCAAAAATGTAATCCAATATATCTTCCGGCTTTGTGGTGCCTACAATTTGTTCTATTTCTTTTATTATTTCTTTTTTAAAGTTTGGAAGCTTAGTATTATTTTCACTAATTAAATATAAAGGGAAAAAATAAGTACC
>JAYTUN010000147.1:0-5343 GCA_043744495.1 Ignavibacteria bacterium | reverse complement strand
GAATACTCAAGCGCAGTCGCGTAACACTCCATAGCTGAGCCTAATACTCCCCATGCAATTCCATATCTCGCCTGATTTAAGCATCCTAAAGGACCTTTTAGTCCTTTTACACCGGGAAGTAAATTAGCATCCGGTACAAATACATCCTGCAGAATAATTTCACCTGTAATTGAAGCTCGAAGTGAAAGCTTGCCCTTAGTTTCGGGAGTTTCAAATCCTTTGAAGCCACGCTCAACAATAAAACCAAGAACAACGCCATCAAGTTTTGCCCATACAATTGCAATATCCGCTATGGGGGAATTAGTTATCCACATCTTTGCGCCATTTAGAATATATCCGCCATCAACTTTCTTCGCATTGGTTATCATACCACCCGGGTTTGAACCGAAATCAGGTTCAGTGAGTCCAAAGCATCCTATCTTTTCAGCCTTGGCAAGTGATGGCAGCCATTTCTTTTTCTGCTCTTCACTTCCATAAGCGAATATCGGGTACATTACAAGTCCAGATTGCACTGAAGCAAAGCTTCGTAAACCTGAGTCTCCCCTTTCAAGCTCAGTCATCATAAGTCCATAAGCAACGTTATTGATAGCTAAACCGCCGTATTCAGTAGGCAAAGTTGGACCAAAAAATCCAAGCTCAGCCATTTTAGGGATGAGGTCCCTGGGAAAAGTCATAGCCTGGTTATGCTTTTCTATAATTGGAATAACTTCGTTTGAAACAAAATCACGTGTTGTATCGCGTATCATTCTTTCTTCTTCAGAAAGAAGAGCATCGATATTAAAATAATCTACACCTTTATAATTTGTTGACATTATGTGAATACCCCCTGCCCCTTAAACATCCGTTACACTATAGCAGGCAATTCCTTTCTATTTTTTTTAAATTTACTTCTAAGCGGTTTATTATTCAGATCCAAGCCGCTTAATATTTTCTGTAAGTTTTTTCTGTTTCCCTTAATTTTTAGCTTAATATGTTTCGATAAATATTTTGTTGAAATAATATCGGCTTCCTCATGAAGCTGGTTAATTATCTTATATGCATCGGGATGTTCAGACGGAATTTTGATTTCTATTTCCTCAATTTCGGAGGTCATCATATCTATTATTTTATCGAACAGGCTTCCCATGTTCAATCCTTTGAATGCGGAAATAAATACCGCATTTGGGTATGTATGCCTGAGTGCAGAAATTAGCTCCTGTTTATTTTCCTCAACAATTTTATCAACCTTGTTAAACACCATTATCACTGAATTCTTATCAGCTCCAATATCTGTAAGGGTTTCCTGTACAACTGCAATTTGGTCCTCATAGCTGTTGCTTGATAGATCCACAATATGCAGCAAAATATCGGCTTCAACAACTTCAGCAAGCGTGCTTTTGAATGATTCGATAAGATCATGCGGAAGATTGCGGATAAATCCGACTGTATCACTTATCAAAACAGGTTGGGGAAGCCTTTTACCATTAATTTCTTTTAGTAACTTTGTAGATGTATCTAATGTTGCAAAAAGTTTATTCTCTACATACACTCCCGCATCTGTTAAAAGATTCAGCAGTGTTGATTTGCCAACATTTGTATATCCAACAAGCGCAATTCTTGAAAATCCCGTTCTCATCTGGCGTTGAGTTTTACGCTGCTCTTCAATCTTCTTAAGCTTATCCTTAAGCAGTGATATCCTTGTGCCGATAAGCCTTCTATCGGTTTCTATCTGCGTTTCACCGGGACCCTTTGTGCCAATACCTCCAAATTGTTTTGATAAATGTGTCCAAGCCCTTGTTAAACGTGCCTGCAGGTACTGTAACTGGGCAAGCTCGACCTGTGTTTTAGCTTCTGATGTTCTGGCATTGGATGCGAATATATCAAGTATGAGCGCAGGTTTATCTATAACCTTGCACTTAATTATCTTTTCAAGATTCCTTATTTGTGTTGGTGAAAGTGAGTTTTCGAAGATAACAAGATCAATCTTATCATCTTCAACCTTTTTTGCAATTTGTTCGGCTTTTCCTTTACCAATAAATAATGACCTGTCGATCTTATCTCTTTCCTGGTAAAATTTATCAACAACAATTGCCCCGGCTGTTTCGGTTAAGAACTCAAGCTCATCAAGATGCTCCTTATATATCTTCTGCCTTACTGATTTTGATGTTGTTGATTTGGGAATAGTGGTACAAACCAGTATCGCTTTTTCTACCTGCTTTTGTGTTGTGTGTAATTTATTCAAAAAATATATATTACCTTAACTAATTTGTTTGAATTTAAATTTGTCACATTGAACCGTGACTAGTTTTTAAGTTTGTATCAGGGATTGCTATATAAACGTAACATATAGCTTTTAAATAAATGTTCTATCAATGAGATCCTTCACTTCGTTCAGGATTAATAAATGACCAGTTTCTTTGTATCAGGATCAAAATAAAAGAACTTCTGCGGCGCTAAATAAGGTGCTGAGCGCGAATCCTTATTATCTGAAGCCGTGAAATAAAACTTGACATTTTCAGTTTTCATATCAAACGGAACTGAAACCGTATATTTACCGGAATTATTATCATCAGTTTTCTCAGCGAGCATCATAAGTAAACTTACAAATTCACCCCCGTTTAATGAATAAAACATTTTAACTGATTCCGGAATAATTGTATTCTTTGATGCAACGTTAATTAATATAGCCTGGTTATCACCAACCTGTGTTATTTCGGGTTTATTGCTGACTATAAGTCCAAAGTATAAAGCTGCTTCATAAGCATTAACAAGTCCCCAGCCAAAAACATTGTTGGGTGAATCCATTTTACTCGCTGTCATCTTCAATGCTTCTTTAACCTGGTCTGGTGTAAGCTCCGGGTGAACTGATAGTATCAATGCGCATACGCCTGCTGTTAATGGACCTGAAAATGAAGTACCGCTTACATAAGAATAACCTGCTGTATCATAAGTAAATGAATATGATGATGCAGCATAAACATCAACACCCATTGCAACTACTTCGGGCTTCATTCTGCCATCGCTTGTTGGACCGTTTGAGCTGAAATAAGCGATTTGTCCGGCACTATCTACCGCTCCAACTGCTATAACATGTTCGCCATCAGGCGGTGAAACTATACTGGGCGGCTGTTTTTGGCTTTCATTGCCCATTGAATTCACCACAACAACTCCAAGCATTGCTGCATGATTAGCAGCCCTTACAATAATTGTTGTCTTGCCATTCATATCCTTGTAGCTGTAATTGTTATTCGGCAGGTCGAAAGGTTTATAAATCACTGAGCTTGAAATAACTTCAACGCCCTGTGCTTCCATCCATTCAACGCCTTCAAGCCAATAATCTTCTTCAACGGGAGTTTCAGTTTCACCTGCTTCGGTTTTGCTGAGGTAAAAATCCACATCAAATGCGGGACCTATAAGCTGCCCTTCGAAAAATCCGCCAAGTGTTGACATAGTTGCAGTGCCATGCCCATCCTGGTCATAGCTATCGCCGGGTATCTGGTTTGGTGATACCTGGTATTGAACTGAATCATCTTTAAATATCCAGTCATAATTACCTTTAACATTCCTCGTCATCAAAGCTTCGTGTTTTCTCCAATTAAAGCCATCATCGCACATTCCAACTGTTGTACCAAATCCGGTAACACCAATGTTATGCAGCTTAGGAACATTTATCTGTTCATTCTGCCAGTATGAATAACCGTAATCATATTTTGTTTTGCTTACAGGAGGTATGTATGTAAAAACAGACTTATTTTTTGATGTTGTTATTTTAACACGTTCAAGATAACCAACACCTTCAATTTTTTCTACAAAGCCAAGTTTCTTTACCAGGTCAAGTTTATCTTTTTTTGCTTTGATACTAACAGCATTCAGCCATTTTGAAACCGCATGCGGATTTAATCCAAGCTTTTTAATTTCATCAATATATTCCTGCTTAACCGGAATATCATCATAGCCAACAATCATTTCGGGGGTAAGAACTTTCGATCTGCGCCAAAGAGCTTTTTCTGTTAATCCTGAAATTGCAAGATTGTATCCTTCACTTCCTGTGTTAAGCAATACTCCCGGCTTGAAATCTCCCTTATCTTTAAAATATATCCAATACCTGTATTCTGTTGTTTCCGGATTCAGCTTTTGCGCGAAAAACTGAGGAGAAAATTGAAATGAAATTAAAAATAAAAGAATGAATTGTAATTTAAGTAACAAAAATACTCCGCTATAATTATTTAATTATTCTATTTATATTAAAATGTCTTTTTATAAAACTGACTGTTCAGTAAACTGAATGTTCATCTGCGTGGTATGAGCTTCTTACAAGTGGACCTGACTCAACATGACGGAAACCCATTTTGAGTCCCACATTTTTATACTCCTTAAATATATCAGGGTGCACATATCGCTGAACCGGCAAATGGCTCTTTGTGGGTCTTAAATACTGACCTATCGTAATAATATCAACATTAACATCTTTTAGGTCTTTCATTAATGAGTAAACTTCTGTATCCGTTTCACCGAGACCAACCATAAATCCGCTTTTTGTAATTAGACCTTTTTCTTTTCCTATCTTAAGCAATTGCAGTGTTCTTTCGTAAACCGCCTGCGGTCTAACATAATGATACATCCTTAGAACGGTTTCAATGTTATGGTTCAGAATATTAGGTCTGGCTTCTATTACAATATTTAATGCTTCCCAGTTTCCGCGGAAGTCTGGTATCAATACTTCAACTTTGCAATCAGGCGAAAGTTCTCTTATCTTATTTATTGTCATAGCAAAAATATCGGCGCCGCCCATTTTCTGGTCATCTCTATCTACCGATGTAATGACAGCATGCTTTAAACCAAGCTCTTTAACTGATTCAGCAACTCTGCGGGGCTCATCATAATCTAATGCATCGGGCTTGCCAAGCTTCACCGAGCAGAATCCGCATGAACGTGTGCAAACTTCACCAAGTATCATAAATGTTGCAGTCTTTCGCTCCCAGCATTCTGCCATATTTGGACAGAGAGCATCTTCGCAAACTGTATTAAGCTTTTTCTTGCTTACTAGATTTTTTAAGTATGTATAATTTTCACCTGTTGGAAGCTTAACCTTTAACCAATCAGGCCTGCGGTTATTTTCTATTACAGGATTTTCAATAGAATGCTTCTTTTGGTGGGTGTTAATATATTTTATTTGTAATAACTCTGACATAAAATATTAATTTCCATAAACCTTCGCGTAAACTTTCTTTCCAATAATTGGATATTTAACAAGCTCTCCTTTGTAAGATTTAATTCCCATATAAACAGAATAACCTATTGTACCGAAAATAATTCCAAAGAGCATGGCATAAAATCCTATTATTGCTATTATTAAAAATATCG
>JAYTUN010000146.1:0-5356 GCA_043744495.1 Ignavibacteria bacterium | reverse complement strand
TTGTTGCAAATGATATTAATCCAATCAGCAAAATCTTATCTAAGTCTCGATTATATATCCCTGATATAAAAATATTACAAGATAGATTATCCAAGATTGCAATTGACAAAAATTTAATTCCCGATATAGATTTAAGTATGTTTTATCATCAAGACACATTGAATGAAATAATATCATTAAGAACTTATCTGATTAAAAATGAAAATGACGAGATTGATTCATGGATAAGAATGCTTTCTACAAATAGATTAACCGGACATTCAAAAGGTTTTTTTTCAGTTTACACCTTGCCTCCGAATCAAGCTCTTTCACCTGATAGACAGATTAAAATTAACGAACAAAGAAATCAGAAACCTGAATACAGGAATACAAAACAAATAATATTTAACAAGTCTTTACAGCTGTTAAAGGATATAACTAAAAAAGATATTGCCACCTTAAAAATTATAGGTGATAATTCTTTATTCTTGTCTAAGGATTCAAGAGAAACAGATGAGATACCCAGCGAATCAGTTCAATTAACCGTTACATCCCCTCCGTTTTTAGATATAGTTGACTATGCAAATGATAATTGGTTGAGGTGCTGGTTTAATAACATTGCCGCAGAAGAAATTACAAAGAAGATTACAGTATCAAAAAAATTAGGTGATTGGTGCGACATAATGTCAGATGTTTTTAAACAGCTTTTTAGAATTACAAAACATAATGGCTATGTAGCATTTGAAAAAATTTGTCTCAATTAATTTATGAAAAAGCCTGAGCAAGACATTTTAAATGAAATATTAGATTTCTTTTCGGTTATTTTTGATGTAAGAACTAATAATAAGGGATGTAAATATGCTCATTATAAAAGCGGATGGTTGAAAAAAATAAATCTTAATGAAAAAAGTCAAGAGGAAGCAAAAGCTAAACAAACAACAAAAAAACTTCAGGAAAAACTTGTAACAGAATTCGGAAAAAGAAGAATTAAAGTTGAGGCAAAGGTAGCAGAAGGAATGACACTTCGTTTTCGCTCTAGTGATATAAAGGATAATTTTGAACTTGATACAACAAAATTAATGGCGTTTGATATCCTTGACATCGAAACAGGTTGTGCTTTTGAAATCAGTTTATCTGATGCTTTTGCTGAATTTTTTAAAGATGTTTTAAAAGCATTGTTAGATTCAAGAGTAAAAAAGCTTTATCTGTGTATGCGAAATCATAACTACAATACTTCAAAGGGTGGAATAGGAAAATCGGGATATGTAAAAGTTGCAACTTCAAAGATGGTTCAGCAATACATTAACTTAGCACGACTTTATAAACTCGAAATTATATTAGTTGACTTATTTCCAAAGTGCAATTAAACTCATAAAATTTGAATATGAATAAAAAAGAAAAAAAAGCAAAAGTAAAGATAAAAGAACGCCCTGAGAGGTTGGCATTTGCTAAATTAAATTGTGTTAAGTGTAAAAATAAATTCAAAATAGAATGGGAATATGTGGGCGTAATCACTTGCCCCTATTGTTCAGAGTATGTTGAGGGTTAATTACGAACGAATTATATAGAATGTAAGACATTTAACATAGATAATCTGAAAACTTCAATGAGGTCTTTTTACCTTTCTCCTTCAGAAAATTTTAAAGTAACCGCTGATGCACACCATTTTGTTCTTAGCTATGAGGTATATGTATCAGGCAGAAGAAAAAATAATAATATATATAAATATAAAAGTTGGAAATTAGTTGATGTGGAATCTCTGGAATTAGATGTGAAGTATGAGTTCAATTCAGATAATTTAAGATTATATAAAAAAGAACTTATATTAGCCGAAGGTGATGTCGGTTAATTTTTTTAACGTTTTTTTTTCATCTTTCTTATCAACTCTTCTATTTTTCTCAAAAGCCATAGTTTATTAATCTTGGCTTTATTTTCCATTATACCCTTTTTTAACATTACCAAATATAACGACCGCTTAGCAAACAATCTGTGATTTTTAATTGCATTTTTGATACCTTCAGAAGTTATGTTATCATTATGAACAAAATGCCTGTCCATTTACAAAGATGAATGGTGGAAGCAGGAATGCCGAGCATGCTGGAGCGCAAACGGACAGAATTGCGCCTGCGGAGCAAATACACATGACTTCACAAAAGAAAATTACACAGATAATTTCTTGGGTAAGAACTGGGATGAAGAATAGTTCGGAGTTTATACCGCAGATAGATAGCCAAGAGCAGTAGTTGACATATTAAGAACCATGTGGGCTAAGTAAACAGAATTGAATAAGCATAACCAAAAAGGAGCTAATTAGCTCCTTTTTTTATTAATTACCTAAAATTATATTGAAGCATTATTTTATCAACAACATTTTGTGAGTTTTGGAAAAACTGCCCGAAATTAATTTATCCGAATGGATTGTTATGCGATAAAAATAAATTCCGCTTGCAAGGCTGCCCGGAACATAATTTACTGCATAATCACCCTGCACCATATATTCATCAACTAATGTTTGAATCTCATTTCCAAGGGCATCATATACAATTAATTTAACAAACCCTGATTTTGGTAAATCAAAAGATATTCTAGTTGATGGGTTAAATGGATTTGGATAATTCTGATATAGCTCAAATTTTTCAGGCTGATTATTGCTAATTGGCGTTATAAAAGTTATTCCGCCATTAGTAGTTTTTAAGATTGTGCCGTTGCTTCCAACCGTCCATCCAATTCCACCGGAGAAATAAACATCTACTAAATTAACCGTTAAACCCTGTGAACTGTTTTGATATATCCAGTTAGTGCCTCCGTTTGAAGTATATGAAATACTGCCTCTATCGCCTACAGCCCAGCCGGTATTTACATCCTGAAAATACATTCCGTTAATAAAATGAATGTTTGGAGAAATAGTTGTCGGTAAATCCTGGTAAACCCAGCTTACACCCCCATTTGTAGTTTTGAACATTCTGGGCAAAGGAACTGTACCTGATATTGTAGTATCTCTTGAGCCGCCTGCATAACCTGTTTGATCGTTAAAAAAAACAATATGAGCAAGAACTGTTCTTATCCATCCTCCAATATTGTTATATGTCCAGCTTACACCGCCATTAGTAGTCTTGATTATTGTAGGGAATTGGTTTTCGGCATCGCCATTGGCAGCAACTATCCACCCTGTATTTGTATTAAGAAAGTAAAGGTCCCGTGCGCCCCTTAGAGTTGTTGAAATATTATTGAACTCTAGCCATGTAACGCCTCCATTAGTACTTTTATAAGCAATTACGCCTAAAGGAGTCCTGATCCCAGTCGCATACCCTGTGTTAACATCAGCAAAGAACACTGCTCTTATAGTAGTTGAATCTGTGAATATAGTTTGGCTCCAGCTTACACCCTGGTTTGTAGTTTTCCAAATTTTACCTTTAGGCATAACTTCAGCAGGGACATTATTACCGCATAACCAGCCTGTATTAGAATTTATGAAAAAGATATTGTAGAGAGTATCAGAAGAAGGAAAAACGGTGGAATCCCAGCTACTTCCCTGATTTATAGTTTTTAACAGCACGTGCCTGTTGGTAGTGTAATTCCTGGAAAGTATGAATCCGGTGTTGGAATTAAGAAAGTAAGCAACTCTTAACTCAGTTGTTCTGCCGGAGGTTTGCTGAACCCATTGAGACTCTCCCGAAGAAATCCAAAAAGTAATGATGATAAGAAATAATAATTTATTCATATATCTCTCCTGCTATTTAAAAAAAACTTATTTCAGTTTTTTTAATGCTTTCCTTAAGCTTTCAATTACTTTTTCAACTTCATCCATCCTGCATGTACCAACTGAAAGGCGGTACCATGTTGAATTTTCATCATCACCAAAAGCGTAGAAAGGAACTATAGCAACACGCGCTTCTTCAAGCAGGTATTTTGTAACAGCCTTTGTGTTTGCAAGAACTGTGCCATCATCTTTTTTTTCCCCGTGCAGATCGAACTGAACGGTGAGATAAATTGCTGCCTGTGGAGCAATAGCATCAACTTTAAAGCCTTCACTTTTTAAAGCCATGAATCCGTTATAAAAACCATCAAGCCTGTCATGAACTTCCTTTTTAAAGCGATTCAGGTAGTTATCAACATCAGCAGTGCGGTTCAGGAATTTTGCAGTAGCAACCTGTTCTGCTTTTGGAGCCCAAGCACCAAGATGTGATAAAATTGATTTCATCTTGCCGATAACACGTGCCGGACCAACAGACCAGCCAACTCTAACGCCCGTAGCAGCAAATGCTTTTGAAAGACCATCAATAAAAATTGTATAGTTTTTCATTTCAGGAACAAGCGTTACGGGATTAAAGTGTTCGGTCTCTCCGTAGGTTAGTACCCAATATATCTGGTCATACATTAAATAGAGCGGTTTTTCACTTTCGCCCCGTGAATTATTTTCTTCTATAATAAGTTCGCAAATTTCGGTTAAGTCTTTCCGTGAAAATGTTGTGCCTGTTGGGTTCAAAGGTGAACATAGCGATACAAGCGCGGCACCTTTTAAATGCGGCTTAAGCTCAGCAGCAGTAGGCATGAAATGGTTTTCATGTGTTGCAATGACCTCAATTTTCTTTGCGTGTGCGAGGTGCGTGTAATGGTTATTGTTCCACGAAGGAACGGGAAATACAACAGTATCACCGGGATGAACGACTGTCTGGTATGTTGCATATATAAGTGGTCTTGCGCCTGCTGACATCAGGATTTCTGTTGCAGGGTTATAATCAATTCCTTCTCGTTCCAGAAGAAATTTTGAAACTGCTTTTCTTGTTTCTAAAAGACCATCGGCAGGGGGATAGTTTGTTTCATGATTCTTATAAGCGCTGATGATCTCTTCTTCTAGTTCAACTGGTATTGGGAAAACCTTGGGATCAAAATCACCAATTGTTAAATTGTAAATCTGCTCGCCCTGTTTTATTTTTTCGTTAATTTCACCGGCAAGCTTAATTATTTCAGAGGCAACTAAAGTCTCAGCCATCTTAGAAACTCTAAGCATCTTTTCCTTTACTTCCATTACATCTATAGGCATCGGATTTAATTGGTTAGTTAGTTACACAAATGTAAGTATTTAAAACATTATAGAAAATCCGAAAAGTCTGGTATATAGTAATGTTTTTAGTTGCGGCAGAAAATCAATTTTAAAAGATCCGGTTTTGGGCCTTGTGTGAACTACTGGTCAGTTTCTTAAATGACCTGTATCATATTTTTTAGGCAGAATTGAGGATATCTTTGTATTGGGAAGTCAGGCTTTTTAAAGTATTTCTGGGTAGTGTATCACAATTTATGATTTCGATAGTTGATGTAGTAATTGACAATTCCGTAATGCATTAGTTCGGACTTTGAAAAGCAAATAGTCTTCCTT
>JAYTUN010000145.1:0-5382 GCA_043744495.1 Ignavibacteria bacterium | reverse complement strand
TAAAAGAATTATTGCCGATGGCGAAAAAGCAGCTTTAAATATCAAAAAAGAAAAGCTGCTTGAAGTTAAGGACGAATGGTACAAAAAGAAACAGGATTTTGATTCAGACTACCAGTCAAAAAAGAACAAGCTTAAATCCTTCGAAAAACAGCTGCAGGATAAAGAAGAAGTCGTTAGCAAAAGAATTGATGATTATGCCAAGAAAGAAAAAAATATTACAAAGATCGAAAACGATTTCAATAATAAGATAACCTCTGTTTCTGAAAAAGAAACAAAGCTTGAAGGCCTTATACTGGAACAGAATAACAAGCTTGAAAATATTTCAGGACTAACAACCGAAGAAGCGAAGAATATCCTTATGGCAAATCTTGTCGAAGAGACCAAGATGCAGGCTGCAACCAGATTGAAGGAAATCCGTGATGAAATGAAACTTGAAGCCAAGAAGCTTGCCAGGAATCTCATCGTACAGGCAATTCAAAGAAGCGCAGCCGACCATTCAGTTGAAACAACGGTCAGCGTATTGAACATTCAGAGTGATGAGCTAAAAGGCCGCATCATAGGTAAAGAAGGCAGAAATGTAAGAGCTTTTGAAGCAGCAACGGGAGTTGATGTCATTGTTGATGATACACCAGAAGCTATCACAATTTCCGGGTTTGACCCGTTCAGGCGCGAAGTTGCCAAGATTGCTATGGAAAGGCTTATAGCTGATGGACGTATTCATCCTACTAGAATCGAAGAAGTTGTTGAAAAAGTCCGCAAAGAGCTTGAAGAAGAGATAATAAAAGTAGGTGAAAATACCATTATCGAGTGCGGGCTTCATGGACTGCATTCTGAAATGGTAAGATATGTTGGCAGAATGAAGTACCGTACAAGTTATGGTCAGAATTTATTGCAGCATAGCATTGAGGTAGCACATTTGTGCGGAATTATGGCAGTTGAGCTTGGCTTAGATCCCGTCATGGCTAAACGCGCCGGATTACTTCACGATATAGGTAAAGTGATTGATAGAGAAGTTGAAGGACCGCATGCTATTCTAGGTTATGAGCTTGCCAAGAAATTTAAAGAACATCCTGTAGTATGTAATGCAATAGGAGCCCACCATGAAGATATGGAAATGGAAACTCCCATTGCAGTTATTGTACAGGCATGTGATGCTATTAGCGGTGCTAGACCAGGCGCTAGGCGCGAGTCAGTAGAAGGTTATGTAAAACGTCTGCAGAAGCTTGAAGAGGTTGCAAAATCATTCGAGGGTGTTGGCAGAACTTATGCAATCCAGGCAGGCAGGGAAGTAAGGGTTATTGTTGAGCATGATAAAGTAAGCGATGCGCTTGCTGACCAGCTTTCTGTTGATATTGCAACGCGGATACAGGAAGAGATGGAGTATCCGGGACAAATCAAAGTTACCGTTATCAGAGAGAGACGTTCTGTAGCATACGCTAAGTAATTTATCATTATATGCCGGCAAAAAAGCTTAAGATCGGGATAACAGGCGGAATTGGCTCAGGTAAAAGCTTAGCCTGCAAATATTTTGAAAAGCTTGGATATCCTGTCATATACGCAGATAAAGTTGCAAAAGAACTTTATGCATCAAACAAACAGCTTATTAAAAAGCTTGTTGCTGAATTTAGTTCCGGTATCCTAGATGAGAACGGAAATTTCTCACGTGCCAATGCAAGAAAAATAATATTTTCAGCAAAAAGGAATATCCCAAGGGTGAACAGAATTGTTCACCCTTTTGTATTTAAAGAAATGGACAGGCTTTATGCTAAAATTAAAGATAGAATTGTTCTGTTTGAAGCTGCTATTATGTTTGAATCAGGCAGCGCGGAGAGAATGGATTATGTAGTTTTAATTTATGCAAATAAAGAAGTAAGGATAAAACGAATAATCGGGCGCGACGGAGTTAAAAGAAAAAATGTCGAAAACCTCATGAAACTTCAGCTTGATGAAAAAGAAAAAGCCGAAAGAGCAGATTTTATTATCAAAAATAATTCTACTTCTGCTGAATTATACAAAAATGTAAAAGCTTTCAGCAAAATTTTAATAGAATTATAAATAAATTATTCGATGAGCATACCAGGAATTGATGAATTAGCCGCAAGAGATGAAAATGATCTCTTCCGCACTTATAAACGACTGCCAATTGTTATTGATAAAGGCGAAGGATGCTATTTATATACAAACACTGGCGAAAAAATACTTGATATGTCTGGCGGACTGGCTGTTAACGTTCTTGGCTACAATCATTTAAAAATGAATAATGCCATAAAACAGCAGGTTGATAAATATATTCACATATCAAACTTGTTTTACCATGAAAACCAAATTCTCCTTGCTGAGGCAATAAAGAAGCACTCAGGAATGGAAAAAGTTTTCTTTTGTAACTCAGGCACTGAAGCTGTTGAAGCTGCAATTAAACTTACCAGAAAATTTTTTCTTGGAAGAGAAAAAACTACGCTCGTTTCATTTTCAGATTCATTTCATGGGCGCACTATGGGCGCGCTATCGCTAACCGCGCGCAAAAAGTACCGAGAACAGTTCCAGCCATTATTGCCAAATGTACTGCACATAGAATTTAATTCTGTACCTGAGCTTGAAAAGAACATTAACAACAACACTGCCGCTGTTTTTATTGAATGCCTGCAGGGTGAAGGCGGTGTAAATCCAGCAGCAAAAGAATTTATCGAAAAGTTAAACGAGCTTAAGCGAAAATACGGATTCATTATCGCTGCCGATGAAATTCAATCAGGTGTAGGAAGAACTGGCACATTTAATGCATGTGAGCAGTTCGGACTTGATGCTGATATTATCATTATGGCTAAAGGTATCGGCGGTGGCTTGCCGCTAGGAGCCATTGCAGGTACTAAGCGTGTTGATAATGTATTCACAATTGGAGAGCATGGCTCAACATTTGGAGGCAATCCCGTTGCCGCTGCTTCGGGACTAGTTGTAATGGATGAGCTTGAATCTGGCTTAATGAAGCAAAATAAAGTATCAGGTGACCTGCTTATTAGTAAGCTTAAATCCATTCAACAAAAATTTCCCGATAAAATAAAAGATGTCCGTGGAATGGGATTAATGATAGGTATAGAGCTATGTAATCCCGGTCAACCACTTGTTGATGAACTTATCAAGCAAAACGTTTTAGTTAATTGCACAAATGAAAATGTTATCAGGCTTCTTCCTCCTTACGTAATTACTTCAAATGAGATTGAAATATTTTGTGATAAATTTGAAAAGGTGATAACATATTAAATATAATATATTTATTTAATTTTAATCCATTTTTTATTTGACCCTATGCGCCAATTGTTTTTGAAAACATTTCACCAATCCCGTAGGGATTGAATATTGGTAGATATGTAAATTTAATTTATTCGATGCCGTAGGTATCGAGCTTTATCTGAAAAGGTTTACTAAGATAATAATGCCATCATATTCTGATGGCATTATTCATAAATTACATTTCAAAAAATTAATTAAGCAAAACCCCATTTTGCTTTATTCGCTGAAATATCTTCCGGGGTTGGATTTTTCTTTATCGGTACAACTTCTGTTGTAAAATCCTCCGGCGGATGTACTTCAAATACCTTAGCATTCAATTCAATATCTTCATTAAATAATGCAGGTACCTGTGAATCTTCATAAATAGCCTGCCATGGACAAGCCGGTTCACATGCTGCGCAGTCAATACATTCGGTAGGGTGAATATAAAGCATTTTTTTTGAAAATTTATCATCATCTACCTGCAGTTCATAAATACAGTCAACGGGGCAAACTTCTGCGCATTCTGTATCTTTGCAGTCAGTACATAATTTGGTAATTACCCAAGTCATAGTTTAATATCTCCTTATAATAGAAACTTGTTACTACAAATATAAAAAGAAAGAATAAAAATAAAAATGAACTTATTGAGGTATATAACATTTATCTACCCGGGAATAAATCTTAAATGATTCGGGATATTATTCCCTATGGAATATTATTCCTTTTCCTTAAAATCCACTCAATAGAAAAAAGAAGTATTACAAGCATTAAATAATATTTATTGTTCCATAGATCAAATCTAAGGTACTTTTCACCGGCTGTGATATTACCTGGAGCATCCCTGTATTTATCAAGAAATGATGAAAAATTCCCAGCACTATCTGGTTGTATCAGCACTCCGCCGGTTTTTGAAGCTAGTTCATTCAATAATTCCAGATTTGTTCTTGTATCCAAATATTCTGTATTCAGGGTATCAATGGTAAACCGCGAATTATCCTTCGCATAATAATTGCTGTTAAGTTCTGCATCACATTCTATGTAATAATCACCGCTTGCCATTTGGTTAAGTATTGCTGAATACTTGTTCTCTTCTGTATTAAACTTAAGTTCGCCAGCATTACTGCCATCTTTCCTAAGAATCCTGCCCGATACTTTAGCATTCCTTGTAAGAACATATTTATCATCAAATACTTCAGCATATATCTTCACAGGTTCTGTGTAATCAAAAATATCATTTGCCGGATACACCTTAAGCTTTGTTCTCTTTTCTTTCTGCAATGTCATATTAATAACCTCAAGGAGCATACCTTCCAGCGTCTTATCTGCATTAGTGCCGGGATTAAGCTTCCATCGCCACAAACCATAACCTAAGAATGCAGTAGAGCGGTAATTACCCGATACCCTGTTAATCATTACAGGCTCACCCGAAGTTTTATCGGTTGCAAGTGTAACGCTGCCCGGTTTAGGGAGGATGCCTGAAACGTTCCTGAATATCTCATTTGTATTGCCAAATCCGGCTACCTTATTCAGATTATTCTCAACTGCTGATACTGCTTGAAGCCTGAACAAAGTTTCCACTGAATTAACCCTTGAAAGTGAAAATGGTATTTGCTCATCAAATGAATTTAATTTCTGGTAATCAGTATTCTTCCAGGCAAAGAAAACTATGGGCACATCAAACTGTTTTGTGTTATTTGCAATTTCACTCACCTGTGCTGATGATGAAATATTTGTTGGATAGCCCAGCAGGAAAACTGTTGATAGCTCAGCAATCTGCCTGTAGTCTATGGGACCCTCATAAAATTCTGTGGCTGATTTAGCTGTCCTGTAAGTAATATTGTAATTACCAATTCGTTTTAAAACCGAGCCGGTGAATTCATTATCATATCCCGGTCCGCCTGAGATAACAAGTATATTAACTTTATTATCAATGTATGAAATGTAGAAGTCAAAATAATTATTTTTGTATGTTAATTCATCAGGGGAATTTTCAACTGAAATCCTGTATTTAACTTTGCCCGGTTCATTTTCTGTTACCTCAAAATCAGCTTCATATCCCGTTTTGCCTGCTTCAATGTTCAGTAATTGCGATTTTATTTCTACACCTTCTCTATA
>JAYTUN010000144.1:0-5413 GCA_043744495.1 Ignavibacteria bacterium | reverse complement strand
TTGCCAAGAAATACAAGATACAGGGCTTTCCATCTATACTGTTTTTAGATGGTGATGGAAATGAAGTTGACAGGGTTTATGGTTATGTTCCCGCCAAGGATTTTATGGATATGATGATGGATTATAATAATGGAATAAATACATTTGCTTATTTAAAGGCTGAAGTTGAAAAGAATCCATCGAATATAGAAGCCAGCTTAAAACTTGCCGATAAATACTCAATGTACAGCGAAGGTGATAAAGCTAAGGAACTGCTGAACAAGATCATTCAAATGGATGGCTCAAATTTGGGCGGTAAAACAGATGATGCAAAGTTCAGGCTCATTTCATTTACTGAAAAAGAAGAAAAAGCTAAACAGCTTGAAGCATTTATCAATGATAATCCGGCAAGCGACCAGCTTAAGGATGCATACGTATCGCTTTCAGAAACTTATTTTTATGAACTGAGTGACCTCGCTACATCTGAAAAATGGTTCAAGGAAACGATGAGCAAATTCCCGAATGATGAAGCGGTTAATTCAAGCTACGGACAGTATATGAACCAAAGAGCTGCAGGACTTGCTGATAAAGGCACTGGCGAAGAAGATTATAAAAAAGGATTAAGTTTTATAGAAACTGCATTACCGTTTGTTGCAGGTTCAGTTAATGAAGCAAGCTCATATTACATACAGTCAAAGCTGTATTTCAATCTGAAAGATTATGCTAGGGCTAATGAATCAATTGATAAATCTTTAAAGATATTTGACAGGAAGCTTTACAGAGAGCAGAAAGAAAAAGTTGAAAAGCAGTTAAGCCAGAAATAAAATGAAAAGAGTAACGCTTTTAATTTTAAAAGCCTTCTTTTTTGTTTTCCTGTTTGCAGTTTCATATAAAATGGTAAACAGTTCACTGGATATATACAACGATATTGCATACGATAAAGCAATTTTAAGATTAACCCCATACGGTTATGTGCCTTTGTTGCAGGACCCGTATGATTACAGCAGTGCAGATGTACATGTTAAAGGCGGTGATTTTGTTTATGTTGAAAACTGGGAATCTGCAGATAACGGAAGGATAGTTTTCGCAAAGGTAAGGTCAAAGCTTAGCTCAGGTTACGTTAATAACAGAATGCTAGCAGAAGCAAATATTAATGTGATGCCAATTGTTTCTGTTCTGTTACTTGGATATATTCTGGTATTTTCAGTAAGAAAAATTTATTCAAAAATTCATAAAATATATTTAACTTAAAATAAAAGAATATTGTATTCAGCAAAGATAAAAGTAACATTACGTAAATCAATTTTAGATCCACAGGGCAAGGCGGTAGAACATTCTATCCAAAGCCTTGGTTTCAAAAATATAGTTGATACAAGAATTGGCAAGTTTGTTGAGCTTAAAATTAATACAAATTCTGCCGAAGAAGCACAGATTGTAACCAATGAAGTATGCAGCAAGCTGCTTGCGAACCCGGTAATGGAAGATTATGAATTTGAAGTTGTGAATTTAAACAGCAATCAATCCAGTTAATGAGCAAAGCTAAATTCGGAGTAGTAGTTTTCCCCGGTTCCAATTGTGACCACGATGCATATAATACTTTAAAGCATATACTGTACCAGGATACAGAGTTTTTATGGCATAAAGATAGCTCGATTGGAAATAGGAATGTAATAATTGTGCCGGGCGGTTTTTCTTATGGTGATTATTTAAGATGCGGAGCAATTGCGAGGTTCTCTCCAATAATGAAGGATGTTGTGAGACATGCAAGTAATGGAGGAGTAGTAATAGGAATATGCAACGGATTCCAGATATTATGCGAATCGGGTTTACTGCCAGGCGCACTATTGAAGAACGAAAGCCTTAAATTTGTATGCAAAAATGTTACATTGAATATAGAAAACAAAAACACCATTTTTACAAGCGCTTATAATGGCAAAGGGAATGTTTATATGAATAAAATGGTTGTTCCTGTTGCACATGGTGATGGTAATTATATTTGTGATGAAGATACTTTAAAAGAGCTTTGTGATAATGAACGGGTGGTATTCAGATACGAAGTCAATCCAAATGGAGCAATAGATAATATTGCAGGTATTATGAGTAAACAGGGAAACGTACTTGGTATGATGCCGCACCCTGAAAGAGCAAGTGAACCAATAGTTGGGGGAAGTGACGGCAGATACCTGTTTGAGAGTGTTATAAATTCATTAAATTAGTTTAATATAGTAATGCAATCCAGCACTTCTTTAGAAGTAGCGGTTTACTTGTTTTTTGTAGCGGTAATTTTATACTGTGCAATAAAAGTTGCAAGTAAAATATTTAATAAATAAGTTCCGTTTTTAAACGGGATAATGGAGCAATAATATGTTTGGATTAGGTCCGCAGGAATTAATTTTAATCAGTATAGTAATACTAGTGCTTTTTGGCGCTAAGAAAATACCTGAATTAATGTCGGGTTTTGGAAAAGGTATTAAGGAGTTCAAGAAAGCATCTAAGGATATTGAGTCTGAAATAACAAGCGCTTCCACAGACGAGAAAAAGCCGAGCTGAGAATTAATTTGTAAGGTGATAAAACAAATCTTAGATATTTATGTATAATGATTATGGTGCTTTACGTTCTGAACTTGAATCAGGCAAAGTTTCTTGTGTAGATATAGTAAAAAGTTATCTGGATAACATTGAAAAAGGAAAGCATTTAAACACTTTCCTTTTGGTGTTTAAAGATGAATCTTTAAAACGAGCCGAAGAAATTGATGCGAAAATAAAAGCGAGCACAGCAGGCAGGCTTGCGGGAATGGTAATTGCAATTAAAGATGTCCTTTCGTTAAAAAGGTATAAGCTTACATGCTCATCAAAAATTCTTCAGAATTTTGAGGCATTATATACGGCAACGGCTGTACAGAGATTGCTTGATGAAGATGCAATAATTATAGGAAAAACCAATTGCGATGAGTTTGCAATGGGTTCATCAAATGAAAATTCAGCTTATGGTAATGTGCTTAATCCCTTAGATAACAGCCGCGTCCCCGGCGGTTCATCAGGGGGCAGTGCAGCCGCGGTTGCGGCTGATATGTGCATGGTTTCGCTTGGTACCGATACAGGAGGCTCAATAAGGCAACCTGCGGCATTTTGCGGTGTAGCTGGTTTAAAACCTACTTATGGCAGAATCTCCAGATATGGGTTGACGGCTTTTGCTTCTTCGTTTGATACTATCGGTCCTTTCGCAAAAAATATTAATGATGTAGCATTAGTAATTGAGGTAATGGCAGGAAAAGATAAAAACGATTCTACATCAACAGAACAAGAAGTAGATAATTACAGCAGTGGAATAGAAAGTATTAATCTAAGTAAATTAAAAGTCGGAATAGTTGAAGATCTTGATGAAACCGGCTTGCAGCCTGAGATAAAAGAAGCGATGAACAAAACTGTGGAGTTGCTCAGATCAAAAGGGTGCACAATTATTCCGGTAAAACTTCCGAATTTAAAATACTCAATACAAGCTTATTATATATTAACAACTGCCGAAGCTTCAAGCAACCTTGCAAGGTTTGATGGCGCGAGGTACGGAGTAAGATCAAAAAATTCAGCAATACTTGAAGATATGTATGTTAATTCACGCACAGAAGGATTTGGTGTGGAAGTAAAAAGAAGGATAATGCTGGGTACGTATGTGCTTTCAGCGGGATATTATGATGCTTATTATAAAAAGGCACAGAAGGTAAGAAGGCTGATAAAAGAAGATTTTGAAAATGCCTTTAAGAATGTTGATCTTATATTAACCCCAACAACTCCAACAACAGCATTTAAGATAGGTGAAAAAACAGATGACCCGCTTGCGATGTATCTGAATGATATTTATACTACATCATCAAATCTTTCAGGAAATCCTGCGATGAGTATTCCCGCAGGAAAAGATAAAAGCAGTCTTCCGATCGGACTTCAGATAATTGGCAATGATTTTGACGAGGCAGGGGTATTAAAGCTGGGGAATTATATTATGCGTAATTATTAACCTGGAAATCTTCGTATTCTTCTATGCTTAATTCTATCTTTTTCTTTAACTGAAGATATATCACTTCTTTCTGATCACCTAAATACCACTGCTTGCTCTTTTTAGTCTTAAAATTCTTTAATATATCCGAATCCAGGATGCTTTTAACCTTACTCAGGTCATCGGGATTGTTTATAATAATAGCTCTTACGAGGCACTTTTCCATAAAAAAGACATAATCTACTTTAAAATCTATCGAAATATTCTGTAAGGCAACTATTGCCTTTCTTAACTGTTCTTTTGTCATAATTACAAAAATACTTATTAAAAATCAGATATTAAAGAGATTTATAACTATTTAGCCTGCATATAGATTAATCCATTTAGTATTACTTTTCCGCACCAAACAATAACGCATATTATATTATAAGACTACAAAAGTCTTATGTTACAATGTAAATTCCAGAAACCTTAAAATTACATTTCATATTGAAAATTGCTTATGCGAAGCATCCTGTGGATAGACTTTTGTAGTCTTATCGTTACTATTTGCATTGTGTCACCAGAGATACCTCATACATCATTTCAGAAAATGACAATAAAAAAACCCGGATATATTTCTATACCCGGATTTCTTAAAAAAATATGTATTATCAATACAAGTAATTACTTTAAAAGTGATTATTTTACAAGAAGTCCCGAGGAATCGGGATTTCTGATTAAATGATCCCGAGTGCTCGCGTCATTTAATCATCAACATCTTCTTTGTAGAGCTGAAATCACCTGCTTCAAGTTTGTAAAAATAAATGCCAGATGCCAGCCGGGAAGCATCAAAGTTAACTTCATAAACACCTGAATTTCTGAATTCATTAACAAGCGTCCTTACTTCTCTGCCCAATATATCAAATACAACTAATTTCACGTAATCGCCTTTGGGCATTGTGAATTTAATTGATGTTGACGGGTTGAAAGGATTAGGATAGTTTTGGCTTAAACTGTAATAGTTAGGTATTTCAACTGTCTGAATGCCTCCATTGATGATTCCATAAGTAATTACCACACACCACCTTCTTAAAAAGCCTTGGTCACCGCCAGCTCCATCAAAAATTGAGAGTCTCCAGAATCCATCTGGAAGAATGGTATTAAAAGGAGTCAATGGATTTGTAGGTATAAACGATCCTGTAAAAGGAGCTGTTCCTGAAGCAATTGGAGTAGTAGCAGAGTCATTTAAGATAGTTCCGATGAAGTTATCGCCTGAACCTCCAACCTGATTGATAATAAGAACACTTGTAGCACCTTTATTTAAAGTGAAACTCAAGTCCCCAACCCATGTATGAATAACTGTATCAATTCTTACATTAACATCAAATATGGTAGCCCCGTTTCCTAATGCAACCTGTATAGAATCTCTTGCTGTTTGGTTATCAAGTATAGGAACGTTTA
>JAYTUN010000143.1:0-5415 GCA_043744495.1 Ignavibacteria bacterium | reverse complement strand
TAAGAGAAAAAATAATCGTTCCACGAAAACAGTTTCTATAATGAATAAAGCAGATTAAATATTATAATATTCTAAATGATTTATTGAGACCTCTATTCGCGGCACGAAAGGTCGAAAGATAGCAAAAAAAAAGCCGCTAAAGTAATTTGGTTTACTAACTTAGCGGCACAGAGGATATTGGTGAGATCGAAGAATTGTGGAATACATTACTGTTTGTATTTTGAATATTATACTTTTAAAACTTTGAATTTGTTCCGCGTCTATTTTTACATTATTTATTTTTTTAATCTGTAAAAACATAATAATATGATTGTAATACCATTTGTATGAATTGTAACATAGTGTAAATCATTTAACTATTTTTAAATAACAAATATTAAATAATTTTTAAGTGGAGTGGTTGATACATTGCACCTCCCCTGCATTATCGTTATTTTTGTATTCTACATTGGAATTTATAAAAGAAATACTTCATCAGATATACGATGTTAAATCGCTGGTAGTTTGGGCGGGTTACGTTGGGATGGCTATCATAATTTTCTCGGAAACTGGCTTATTGGTAGGCTTTTTCCTGCCGGGTGATTCATTACTTGTTACCGCCGGACTTTTTGCCGCTATCCCAGACCCGATTTCAGGTCAACCCCTGCTGAATATCTGGTATTTAAACCTAATTTTGATTCCCTGCGCAATTATCGGAGATGCAACCGGATACTGGATAGGCTCAAAAACGGGTCCGCGATTATTTAAAAAGGAAAAATCGTTCTTTTTCAGGAAGGATTACCTGATTAAAACCCAGAATTTCTACGAAAAGTATGGCGGAATTACCATTATTATTGCGAGATTCATGCCGATCATAAGGACATTTGCTCCAACCGTTGCCGGAATTGCGCAAATGAATTATTTAAAATTTGCTCAATATAATATAGTTGGCGGTTTTGCATGGGTGTTAAGTATGACCTTACTCGGATTTTACCTTGGCAGGTTAATACCCGGCATTGAAAATCACATTGATAAGGTTATAATTTTAATTGTATTTTTATCAATTTCACCAGGTATTTATAAATACATTAAACATCTTATTCAAAAGAGAAAAACAGCAGTTTAAACACTAATTTCCCTTCTACACATATTAATAGAACATTGCTTTATTAATTATACACGAACAAGTAAAAATTTATCATAAATATTTATATTGATAAAACCCTTAATAAAAGCTAAATTTACAGAATAATTACAAAAAATTTCACATTATGCCTAAATTTTTTCTTGACGGAAAAGAACTTGAATTTACACCGGGGCAGACCATCATAGAAGCGGCAAAGGTTGTGGGAATTGATATTCCGCATTTTTGCTGGCACCCATCACTCAGCGTAGCTGGTAACTGCCGGATATGTCTTGTAGAAGTTGAAAAAGCGCCCAAAGGAATGATAGCATGCGCTACTCAGGTAATGGAAGGAATGGTTGTTCACTCAAACTCACCCAAAGCTGTGCACATGAGAAATGCGGTGATGGAATTCCTTTTGATAAACCATCCGCTTGATTGTCCAATTTGCGATGAAGCAGGCGAGTGCAAGCTTCAGGATTATGCATACAAATTCAGCATTGGCAAATCAAGGTTTGATGAAGAAAAAATTCACAAAGATAAAAGAGTTGAGCTCGGTCCGAATGTTATGTTTGACCAGGAGCGTTGCATTAGCTGCTCGCGTTGCATAAGATATTGCGAAGAAGTAGTTGGCAATCCACAGTTAACATTTGTAAGCCGCGGTGAGTATATTACAATAGAAACCTTTCCCGGCAAAAAACTTGATAATCCGTATGCAATGAATGTGATAGAGCTTTGCCCAGTTGGCGCACTTACATCAAGAGATTTCCGCTTCCGAGCAAGAGTTTGGGATATGTCTCATACCTATAGCATCTGTACAGGATGTGCAAGGGGCTGTAATATGGAAACATGGGTAAGGGATAATGAAATAATGAGACTAATTCCCAGAGAGAATATGGATGTAAACCAGTACTGGATGTGCGACCATGGCAGACTTGAGACATATAAATTTGTAAATGATGAAGCCACCCGTGTTAATACGCCAATGCTTCGCGAAGAAGATGTTACATCCGATGGCAGCGGTCTAAAGGCATGCGACTGGGATAATGCCATTGCAAGAGTAATTTCAGAAATTAAGAATTATAAAGCAGAAGAGATCGCATTTATTGCTTCGCCTTATTCAACGCTTGAAGATAATTATGTTCTGCAAAGATTTGCAAAGGAAATTGTTGGCACAGATAACATTGCTTACATTCCTAATATTGAAGGTGAAGACGATAATCTTCTGCTCCGTTCAGATAAAACTCCGAATGCAAACGGTTTGAAGATGCTTGGAATAGATTCGATTGATATTAAGTTCATAGATAAGATACTGAAAAAGCAGTTTAAGTTTGTTTATGTAATGAATGACAATTTAGCCAGACTTGAAAGAACCAATGAAACTGCCACAGCAGTTGAAATTGCAAAAGCTATTGAAGTAGCAGTACTACACATAAGCAATTATTATGAACACAGCCATAAGGCAACGGTTATACTGCCGGCATCAACTTATGCTGAGGTAAACGGAACATTCGTGAATTTCCAGAACAGGGTTCAACGCATCAGACCAGCTGTTGCAACACTTGAGCAGGAAAGGCTGCCAGGCGAGTTTGCAGTAAGCAGGCTAGATAAGTTTGGCGCGCAAAATGACAGGTGGACAAAAGGAACAAGGTTTAACGCACGCCCCGCATGGAAAGTAATATTGCAGATGGCTAAAGTGCTTGGCAATGATTTTGGATATGAAAATACTGAAGAAGTGTTTGATGATATGGCTACTAAGGTAGCTGAGCTTAATGGGATGAGTTACGAAGTTATTGGCAATCTTGGCGCGATGGTTGGCGCTGTTCAGGCTGAAGAAGTAACAGTTTAATTTCGCGCAAAGACGCTAAGTCACAAAGATAATTTTGCAATTCAATAAAATTTAAGGGTTCATATTTATTGAACCCTTCTTAATTATAATTAAACGATAAAACTTCCAATGTTTTAGAAACCTTGGAAGTTTAAAAACGAATTCAAAAACGTGGATATTAAAAAATACGTAACGGATAAAGTAAAAAATTCATTGGCATCACTTGGTGTTGAAGGTGCATCAGTAATTCTTGAAAGACCGAAAGATATTACGCATGGTGATATTTCTATCAATGCCGCGATGATGTATGCAAAAAAACTTGGCAAAAATCCTAAGGAATTTGCAGAAAGTATTATTGAAAGCCTGAATATACCGGATGAATACATTATCAAAGCAACAGTTGCGGGACCCGGATTTATCAATCTTTTTATTGCGGATAATTACTATCGCGGGAAGCTGCAGGAAATTATTCAGCTTGAAGGAAATTATGGGAGGCTTAATGACAATGCAGGTAAAACTGCTGACCTTGAATGGGTAAGCGCAAATCCAACAGGTGAGCTGCATACAGGTCACGGCAGACAGACAGCTTTAGGAAAAGCAATTGCCAATTTGCTTGAATGGACAGGGTATAAGGTTACGCGTGAATACTACTATAATAATGCGGGCAAGCAGATGGAAAATCTTGCAAATTCTGTTTATGCAAGGTACAGGCAGATACTTGAGCCTGAATACCCTTTTCCCGAAGACGCTTATGCAGGTGATTACGTAAAGGAAATTGCAATCCTTCTTGAAAAAGAACACGGTGATAAGCTGATTGATGCTGATGATGCGGAGCATTCTAAGAATAAAATATTTCGCGAAGCAGGCGAGAACTGGTGCTTTAAATCAATAAGACAGACTCTTCATCACTTTGGGATAGTTCATGATGTATTTTTTAATGAGAGCTCATTGTATGAATCGGGTAAGATAAAGGAGACACTTGAGGAATTTAAAAAGCGCGGCTTATCATACGAAAAAGACGGAGCAGTATGGTTAAAAACAAGTGAGCTGATTAAAAATAAAAAAGATGCTGCAGATAAGGTTATTGTAAAGGCAACCGGCGAGCCTACTTACAGGCTACCTGATATGGTTTATCATATTGATAAAATAGAAAGAGGGTTTGATCTTATTATAGATATATTTGGCGCAGATCATGGTGATACTTATAAGGAAGTTTTAGCCGGTATCGAAGGTCTTGGTTATGATATATCCAAGATAAAAGTAATCATTCACCAGATGGTAACATTTGTACAGGATGGTAAGCCTGTAAAAATGAGCAAGCGCGCTGATAATGTTTATACGCTTGATGACCTGATTGAAGATGTTGGCGTTGATGTTGCGCAATTCTTTTTTGTGATGAGAAGCGCAAATACGCAATTAGAATTTGATATAGCTTTGGCAAGGGAGCAATCTGATAAGAATCCCGTGTTTTACCTTCAATACGCACATGCCAGGATATGCAGTATCCTTCGCAATGCTATAGAGGTATTTCCAGAGTACAAAGCATCAGGTGAAATTAATTATGAATTGCTCAAATCTCCTGAAGAAATAAGTTTAATTAAGGTACTTTCGGTATTCCCCGAAGCAGTTTCTTCAGCATCAGCAACCCTTGAGCCGCATAAAATTATTACTTACCTGAACGAAGTGGCTGAGAATTACCACAGGTTCTATCATAATAACAGGGTAATTGATGCTGATGCGAAAGAACTTTCATATGCAAGACTGAGGTTATGCGAAGCATCCAGAATTGTACTGAAGAACGGGTTTGATATAATTGGCATAAGCGCGCCGGAGCAGATGTAAGTTGGTTACAGGTTTAAGGTTACAAGTTACATGTTGTCCCGCAAACGGGATTTCAATCGTCTTCGACTGATTTCAACAGGTTAATGCTTTTTGCAAATATCCACTATTCTTTCAAGATCTTCGGCAGTGTAATATTCAATTACAATAGTACCTGTTGTTGGAGATGAAGGACTTAGCCTGACCCTTGTACCGAAATGCTCCATGAATTTTTCTTCAAGGAATTTTATTGCAGCTTTATTCTGGTCAGTAATTTCATATATCTTTTTTTCCTTAACCGAACCTATGGATTTTTTCTTCTTAGCAATCTCTTCAGTCTTTCTAACGCTAAGGCTTTCTGCTGTAATTCTTTTCCATAATAGCAAACGATCAACATCAGAATCCATTGCAAGTATCGATCTTGCGTGTCCTTCGGATATTTCTCCCCTTTTTATGCTAAGTTTTATTTCTTCGGGAAGTGAAAGTAGCCTTAAGGTATTTGTTACGGCGCTTCTTGACTTACCGACTTTAATAGCAAGTTCTTCCTGCTTCAGACTGCATTCATCAATTAATCTTTTGTAACCTTCGGCAACTTCAATTGAATTCAGGTCAGCTCTTTGGATATTTTCAATAAGAGCAATTTCAAGAAGGTCTTCTTTTGATGAAA
>JAYTUN010000142.1:0-5440 GCA_043744495.1 Ignavibacteria bacterium | reverse complement strand
TAATTACCTGTTTAAGATAACTCCAAATTCATTTTTCCAGACAAACTCGAAGCAATGCCAAAGGCTGTTTGATATCATTACTGAATTCGCTGAGTTTGAGAAAACTGATAATGTACTTGACCTTTACTGCGGATGCGGGGCTATTTCATTGTTTATATCTGCAATGGTAAACAGTGTTCATGGAGTTGAATTGAGCAATGAATCTATTGATATGGCTAAAGTTAATGCGGAAATGAATAAAGTAACAAATTGCAGTTTTGAAGCATTGGATGTTAAAGATTATCTGCAAAATTTAAAATCACAGCAAAGTAGATTTGATACTATAATACTTGATCCACCACGCAGCGGCATTCACCCAAAGGCTGCAGAGTATATTCTGGAATATGCAGCGGAGAAGATAATTTATGTTTCATGCAATCCGGCAACACAGGCAAGGGATATTGCTTTACTGAAGGATAAATACCAAATAACCAAAATTCAGCCAGTTGATATGTTCCCGCATACATTTCACATTGAAAATGTTGTAAGGCTGGATTTGAGACCCCACCCTGCCCTCCCCGAAGGGGAGGGTTCAGTATCAGAATCCGTAGTGTCGGGTTTGTAACCTGACGCACGAGCGAAGCTCATATAATGATATGACCGAAATACTTCTTTGATGAGATGACCCAAAGGGTACACGCCATATACAGAAAGGCGCTAAAGCTCCTCGCAAACGAAATAATTTATTGCAAACCTGCCAGGTCTTAAAGACCTGGCAGGTTTATTGCCTTTTATTGCTCCTTCGGCAACCATTTGGTTTCCGCTTCTTAATGCAATTTTTTTTGTTTCAACAATCATACTATCATCCTTTGGTTAATAGATATTTTTGATAATACAAAATTACTGTTTAGTCTTAACATAAAGAATGATTTATCTTTTGTTTTTGAGGAAACGATAAGAATCATAAATAAATATGACTTTGAGAAGTAAGAATTAGTGTAATTTTTGAAGAAAAGTAATAAAATGAATTATTTTTCGAGTATTTCTTTCACTTTATCAAGTGCTTCGTTAACTTTGCTTTGAGGTGCATTAGAATCCCAGGTAATTTCGTAACTCTCGTCTTTTGCAATGATATCAGCCTTAACATAGAACGTAAGGAACAGAACTTTTTTTTCGGCATTAATTTTAAATCCATCGGGGATATCTTCAATTGTAATTTGATTTTCGGATATCTGCCTGGTGAATTCTGTTTTAAGGGTTTCCAGTTTTTGTAGTAATTCCTGCTTAGTTTTTCCGGGTTTAGGGATTGTGATCATAAATAAAAAAACGTTTATTAACGGGATTAATTTAATAGTCAATTTTATTAATTAAGTCTTTTAGCTCAGGTATCTTATTTTGCACAATATCCCAGATAATCTCTTCATTTACTCCAAAGTAATCGTGAATGACAATATCTCTTAAACCTGCAAGTTTTATCCATTCAATAAAGCTATACTTTTCTCTAACTTCGTTTGGGATATTTTTTACAGCTTCACCAATTATTTCAATATTTCTTAATACAGCATCATAAGTTTTATAATCAGAAATAAATTCCTTATAGGTTATGTTATGAGTGTACTCTAAAATCCTTTCGATACACAATTTTATATCATCAATAAAAACTTCCCAGTTCCTCATGCATACATTGCTTCTTTCAGAACGATATCCCTGAATTCTTTTCTGATCGAATCTTTAATAACAAGATCTATTTTTTTCTGTGTTATATCTTCCACAAAAAATTTTAATTCTATAAAATTATCGAAAGTTTTATACCCGGTTTTCAATGTAACAAAAACATCAACATCACTGTTATATTTCTGTTCATTTCTTATATATGAACCAAAAATAGCAATGTCTTCCACACCGAATCTTTCTTGCAATTCTTCTTTACAGTTTCTGATAATACTTAATATTTCTTTTGATGTCATTATAATTTACGCTACTTCCGAAGGTATCAGGTCGCCTTCTTTTTTTCTGCGAACTTCTATATCCTTCCAGTAATGACATGCAACTGTATGCATATCAGTGGTGCCGCTAACCTGTTCAAGCGGCGGCTCTACATTCCAGCATTTACTGTCTGTTGTGTAAAGCTTGCTATCAACATACTTGCACCTTGTGCAGAAATGACATCCTACCGGGTAGTTTGTAGCAGCAGGAACGTTTCCTTCAATTGTCGCAAGCCTGCCATGACCCTTATTTAACTTTGGGATAGAATTAAGCAGCCCTAAAGTATATGGATGTTTAGGATTATAAAATATTTCATCTGAAACTGAGTATTCAGCAACTTTGGAAGCATACATAACAGCAACACGCTTGGTTACTTCAGCTATCACACCAAGGTCATGGGTTATCATAATAACACCCATACCTAGCTCATCCTGTAATTTCCTTATAAGTTCAAGTATCTGCGCCTGAACGGTTACGTCTAGTGCAGTTGTTGGTTCATCAGCAATTAAAATTTCGGGATTGCATGAAAGCGCCATTGCTATCATAACTCTTTGCCTTAAACCGCCTGAGAGCTGATGAGGATAATCTCTGTACCTTTGCTCAGGCGCGGGAATTCCAACAAGCCTTAACATTTCTATAGAGCGTATCTTAGCTTCTTCTTTTGATACCTGCTGGTGCAGAATAACAGCTTCATCAATCTGGTAGCCACATGTAAATACTGGGTTCAGTGATGTCATCGGCTCCTGGAATATCATAGCAATATCATTTCCGCGGATGCCCTGCATCTGCTTATCATCAAACTTAGTAAGATCCTGACCCTTAAAAAGTATTTCACCTCCAACAATTTTACCGGGTGGATTTGGGATAAGTTTCATTATGGATAAAGCCGAAACACTTTTCCCGCAGCCTGACTCACCAACAAGACCTAATGTTTCACCTTTATCCAGATCAAACGAAACATCATCTACAGCTTTAGCAACACCATCATCTGTATAAAAGTATGTTTTCAGGTTCTTTACTTCAAGTAACTTATTCATAGAATATTTTAATTTTATGTTATTGGCAAATTAGCAAAAAATAATTGATAAAATAAAGGGATTTATCAGTTATTCAAAAATTCGGTGATTTCGCAGTTAAATTTTGTTTGCATTAATACGGCTTCTTTAGCAGTTTTCGCTTCAGTGATAATTCTGATAATAGGCTCAGTATTAGATTTCCTGAAATTTACCCATCCCCGTTCAAAATCAAGCCTTAATCCATCTTCAATATTCTGCCTGTTATCGCTGTATTTGTTTCTTAAAAACTCGAAAATTGCAACAGGGTTAATTTTTTCAAGTAAAATTTTGGTTTTTCTTATGTGATATTCAGGTAGTGATGTTTTATAGTCAGATACTTTGCCTCCAAATTCAGCAATTTCGCTGAGAATTATGGCTGTACCTACAAGTGAATCCCTGCCATAATGAACTTCAGGCAGTATTACTCCACCGCTTCCTTCGCCGCCCACAATAGCCTTCACTTCTTTCATTTTCTTTATGACATTTATTTCGCCTACCGGTGATTTAAATAGCTTTCCGCCAAGTGAATTTACAACATCATCAACTGAGCGTGAAGTTGATAGGTTTATAGCAGCAATTCTTTTTGCAGGTTTTGCTTTTGAGAGAATATGTTTTATTACCGTTGTGATAGTATTTTCTTCTCCAAAAGGTTCGCCTTTTTCGGTAATTACAACAAGTCTGTCGGCATCTGGGTCTATCACAATACCAATATCAGCTTTTTGCTTTTTAACTTCCCTGCATGTGCTCTTAATATTTTCTGGAATTGGTTCGGGTTTACGGGTAAATATTCCGCTGGGCTCACAATCAATTTTAATTACTTTACATCCAAGTCTGTTAAGAAGTTCAGGAATGATTATCGAACCCGATGCATTAACGCAATCAACTACAACCTTAAATTTTCTTTTCTTAATTTTATTTATGTTCAGTGATTTTATATTCAGCACCTTTGCTATATGAAAATCAGAAAAACCAGGGTAATACTCTATCTGTTTTATTTTATCGGCAGTAACATAAATATTGCTGTTATCATCAAAGTATTTCCACAACTCTTTATTATCATCAGTATCCAGGAATATCCCTTTGCTGTTAATGAATTTCATACCGTTCCACTCCTGCGGGTTGTGTGAGGCGGTAATTGAAATTCCCCCAGCCGCATTCAGAGTTTCTACAGCAAGTGCAATTGTGGGCGTAGGAGTTGTGCCAATGTTTATTACTTCGCATCCGCAGAAAAGAAGAGTGTTTTCTATGAGTTTTTCTACAATTTCTCCGCCCAATCTGCCATCTTTGCCAATTACAATTTTTTTTCTGCCCAGGTATTTTGCAAAGCCTGCCGCATACTTTACAATTTTTTCAGGAGTTAAACATTCGCCGAAAATTCCGCGTACCCCTGAAATTGATATTATTGGTTCTTTCATATATGATTTTTTAACAAAGGGCTCGAGCCTCTTGTTAATGTATTTGTTAATAAAAAGGTGCGATGAATTAACATCACACCTTATATAAATTCACTATTTCATTATTTAAATATTTTACTATTTAATAAGCAAGCATCTCTTCGGCAGCTTTCATAATCCAGCTATCCTGCGGCAGCGCATAGCTTTCAAGACTGAACGGGGTATGAATGTGAAGTCCTGCAACCCTTTTAACCGGAGCATCAAGATATTCAAATGCTTCCTCAGCTATCTGCGAAGCTATCTCTGCGCCAAAGCCCATAAACTTGGTATCTTCATAGAACACAATAACTTTACCGGTTTTCTTTACAGAGTCAATAATTGTTTCAGTATCTAAAGGAACTATTGTTCTAATATCAATTACTTCGACACTATATCCTTTTTTATCCATCTCACGGGATGTTTTTAATGCTTTTTCAACCATCGCTCCGTATGCAACAATTGTCAGATCATTACCTTCTCTTTTTACTGCGGCTTTACCAAACGGCAGGTAATAATCAGCATTTGGTTCTGGTGATTTAGCGTAGCCCTGCCTGTATAAGAATTTATGCTCCAGGAACATTACCGGATCATTAAGCTGGCATGCAGTTTTTAACAATCCTTTTGCATCTGCCGCATTTGAAGGATATGCAATGTATAAGCCCGGACATTTTGCAAATATTGCTTCTATATTCTGTGAATGGTAATGACCGCCTCCAATGTAGCCGCCTGTTGCAACCCTGATTGTAACCGGACACCCAAACGATCCGTTTGAACGGTAACGGTACATTACAAGCTCATCTCTTATCTGCATCATAGCGGGATAAATATAATCAGCAAACTGAATTTCAACTACAGGTTTTAAACCGCTTAAAGCTGCACCAACTGCTGTACCTAAAATAGAAGCCTCAGCAAGTGGTGAATTGAAACATCTATTGACACCGAATTTTGTTGAAAGTCCTTTTGTAGCCGTAAATACTCCGCCTTTGC
>JAYTUN010000141.1:0-5515 GCA_043744495.1 Ignavibacteria bacterium | reverse complement strand
AAAGCGTCCATTTAACGGACGCTTTTTTTATGCTCAAACCAAAAACAAGGGGCTGCAACCCCTTGTCCAGAAAATAAATTAGGCGCTTTTTTTATGTTGTATAAATACTCATTTCCCTACTTTTATTAGTTGTTGGTGAACTTAGAAACAAGTCAGGCAACACCAACAACGGGGTGAAATGCTTAAAAAAAAAAGGGGGCTGCAGCCCCTTGTCCAGAAAATTTTCTGTTCATGTCAGGTTCTCTCCGAATGAGTCCTTTGGACAAACCTAACAGAATAGTAATATATTTTTGTCAGATCTGAGGATCTGACAAGAGCAGAAAAAATTGAAAGTATTATTTTGAGGTAACTAAAACTTATAATTCAATATCTTATAAATCAGCTTAGCTGTCATAAAGTCAGGGAAAGTGTAGTTTTTACGGGGAGAGAGCTCTACAACATCAAAACCTACAAGGTTTTTTTCAGCGCAGACTTTCCTAAGCAGACGCATTGTTTCATTCCAGTAAAAGCCATTCGGCTCAGGTGTTCCGGTTGAGGGCATTATTGAAGGATCAAAATAATCCACATCAAATGTTATGTAAACATTCTTCTTTAGTGTTGATAGTATCTTTTCTATGAGGATATGATTGAACCCCTCATTTCTCATTTGATGTGCATAGAATGTATGTATTCCTTTGGCTTTAATGAACTCAAATTCTTCTTTACACTGTGCGCGTATGCCTACCTGCGTGATGTTTGTTGTAAATTCAGATACCCTTGCTGCAAAAGAAGCGTGTGAGTATTTACTGCCTTCGTACTCATCTCTTAGGTCAGAATGAGCATCAAAATGGAGTATAGAAAGATCCTCGTAATTATCAAAATGCGCTTTTATAGGCGCTGTGGAAATTGAATGCTCTCCGCCAAGTGTTATGACGAACTTACCGTTTATGATATGTTCATTAACATTCTTATAAATCAAGTCGAGTGCTTTTTTGCCTGTAAGTTTGCCAAATTTCATTGGCTCTAGCGCTGCAATACCAATATCAAAGCAAATTTCCTTTTCAGTCTCCTCATCAAAAAACTCAACATAATGCGATGCTTCAAGTATTGCTGCCGGACCTTTAGCCGTGCCTTTGCCATAAGATGTGGTCTTTTCGTATGGAGCGGAAAGTACAACTACTTTGGAGTTTTCATAGGATGAATATTCCTTTTCAATTGCCAGAAAATTCTTTTTTAATGAAAGAGTTTTAATTTTTAGAGTTTCTACCATAAAAGGTTTTGCTTTTTTAGGCATCAGTTGATTTCTTTTGCCTTAAAATCATTAATAAGAATATTCCTTATCTTATCAAAATTATCCGGCTTAGAAGGTGGATTTTCGTTTCCCGCATCATTATCCGCAGGATGCTTCGCATAATTTGTGCCTGATGAGCTGGAAATGAATTCAGAGCTTTTTATAAGCCCTATTGTAAGCGATTCACCGAAATATTTTGAAATTTTCCCTGCAAGATAATCTTTATACCCGTCAACAAGCTCATAAGCAGTGTCATCTACCCTTATCAGCAGGTTCATTTTGTCATCCTGCTCAAATGTAGTATCTTTTATTATGCTGTAAACCCATTTTCTTTCTGTTTTGATCTGGTCCTTAATGCTTATCCAGTGAGAGTTAAGATCGCCATCAACATTTGCAAGATTAACCGCAGGGGTCAATTCCTTTATTACTGTTTCTACTGCGGCAGGTTCATTAACAAGGAAGGATTTTGCCGCAGGTTTATTGTATGTTTGATTATCCGAAGGATGCTTCGCATATGTAACCTTGACCTGTGTATCCTCTTTAATTGCTGTTGTACTTATTGAACCGCCTGTTTTAGTTTGTGAGGGGAAACTTCCTGAATTATTGAGCGAAGCGAAATCCTTAGGACTGTTTGAGCGCATCTCTTTAAGCTCATCAAGTAACTGCGATATTTCGCGTGTATCAGTAAATTTAATAAGCTCAACAAGCAATGCTTCTATAAGCGTTCTTTGATTGGAAGAATATTTAAAAGTATATTCAGTCTGCAAAATAAGTTTAAGCGAATTGATAATTTCAAGCTGTGTAAATTTACCTATATCATCTTTATACTTCTGCTTAACTGCTTCTGATTCAATGATAAGCTCTGATGAACCCGTTGAGCATGTTACCAGCAGATTCCTGTAATGCTCGGTTAAGCCATCAAGGAATATCTGCATATCGTAACCTTTATCCATTAACCCGTTAAAATAATTCAGCAAACCCCGGGCATCTTTATTTTTCACAAAGTCCGAAATATCAAAGTAAACATCACTTTGCGCAAGATTAAAGAATGATTTCAGCTTTTCAAATGAAATATCATTATCGCAAAAAGCGGCAGACATATCAAACAAGCCCTGGGCATCGCGCATTGAGCCATCGCCTTTTTTTGCAATGAAAAAGAGTGATTCAGTATCAACTTTTATTTTTTCCTTACCGGCAATAAATTTTATTCTGGAAGATATCTCTTCAATTGTCATTCGTTTAAAATCAAACTTCTGGCATCTGCCAAGAATGGTTAAAGGCACTTTCTTAGGTGATGTAGTCGCAAAAATAAATACTATATATGGCGGCGGCTCTTCAAGGGTTTTTAAAAGAGCATTGAATGATGCACCCGTTAACATGTGAACTTCATCAATGATAAATATCTTGAACTTTGAGCGGACTGGACCATATTTAACTTTTTCTTTAAGCTCTCTTACATCTTCAATATTCCTGTTTGATGCCCCGTCAATTTCAAAAACATCAGGGTGATTGCGGTTATCATTCATTATCTCTTTGCAGCTATCGCATTTATTACACGGCTCTCCATTAGGCTTCCTCGCGGTGCAATTAAGCGATTTTGCCAGCAGCCTTGCTACGGTTGTCTTGCCAACTCCTCTTGGACCAGAAAACAAATATGCATGAGATATCCTATTATTCTTAATAGCGTTCCTTAGTGTTTTGGTTATGAACTCCTGAGAAGTTACATCATCAAAATTTTTTGGTCGCCATTTCCTCGCTGTAACTTTGTAGCCTTCGTTATCGTTAATTAATTCTTCTGTCATATTTTTGATTAAAGTTGTATTTGTACAAAGATTTATTTGCTTAAAATTTTGTTCCTGTGTAAATTACACTTAATTTCCCTTTGTCCATTCGTTGCCAAAGACAGGCTGTAAAATCATTGTAAGCATTTACCGCAATATAATCACCAAAAAACACACTTTTAACAGGTGTAAACGGTTCTTCTGAAATTTTCATATTATCAAATGTGCTGCCTCCATCGGTTGACCTTGCCAGATATACATCGGTTTTAGTATCGCTGTGATCTCTTCTATCGTAATATATAATATTTATTGCACCCGAAACAGGGTCAACGCTCATCCAGCTCATAAACTGCTGTTTGCCATTGCCTAATTGGTCATTATTTATACGAATAGCATCACTCCAGGTGCTTCCGCCATCGGTTGACCTTACAATAAATATATCAACATCATTTTCACCATTACGTTGATCAGAAAAATTTATATAAATATTTCCTTTGTATGCTGAATTACTTATATCGCAACCAGTAATAGGTAAGCCGTTGCACCTGTAAATTCCCTCAATATCATAAACCCAGCCGCCGTATTGTGCGCCTGCAACTATATCATTATCAAGCCAGGTATTGCCTCCATCGGTTGACCGGTCAAAAAATAATTTATCATGAACTGACCAGCTGACATATATTTCACCATTTGTTCCTACACATGGTACGGCGCCTTCAGTTGTGTTAGATGAATCAATGCAATCACCTGAAATCTTGTTTATCTTCATCGCAGTACTCCAACTGGAACCAGCATCAGAACTGAGGGAAAACATTATATTAGAGCTATCTTCCGGGAAATTGCTATTGTATGCATCAAACTGTGTCCAGGTAACGTAAATATTGTTTTTCCATTTGCTATCGGTAAAATCAACACAAGCCCACGGCTTATCTTGCTTTTTTGGAGGATTGAGTCCCATATATGTTCCGGGATTTTCATAAGTCATACCTCCATCAGTTGATTTTTGGCATACGATCCTGTCTATCCATTCGGCATTAGATGGTCTTGAAAGATGAAAGAAATATGCTGAACCATTTACATCAAATATTAAAACAGGGTCGCCCCATACACCATATTTAGTTGAGGATATTTCTTTGTTAACCCAGGTTGTACCCACATCAAATGTATAGTAATAATTGGCAATATTAGACCCGGCAATCATATTGTTTGGATGGCGGGGGTTGATAGCTATCGAAACTTCGTTTGGGTTATTATTAATAGAATTAATTTTAATATTTTTAAACTGAGAAAAAAGAACTGAGGGCAATAACAAAAAAATTACGATTAATGTTTTATTCATTTACTTTGTCAATATCATTTTTTTTGTTTCAGAATAATTTCCTGCCTGCATTTTATAGAAATACACTCCGCTTGGAAATGCTGAAGCATCCCAATCAACTTCATAAGTTCCCAACTTTAATTGCTCGTTAACAAGTGTTGCAACCTCTCTGCCAAGAACGTCATAAACAATAATCTTAACTTCGCTCAACTTTACAATTTGAACTTTAAACTTTGAACTCGCATTAAACGGATTAGGATAATTCTGTTCAAGCTTAAATTCACGCAGAACAATTTCATTCCCGCCAATTGCGGTTAAATACTCACCGCCATTTGTCGTATGAATAATCCTGCCGCTGCCCCCCGATGCCCAGCCTGTTTGTGAATTTATAAAATAAATTGATTGAAAAGCCTTGAATGTAGCTAAAACTGTGAACCAATTATTGCCCCCATTTGTGGTCTTGTAAATACTATAACCAACTCTCGCTGCACAATAACCGATATTTGAATCCACAAAATGGATAGAACGCAATGGAAAAGTTATTCCGCTTGTTTGTCCAAACCAGTTACTGCCACCGTTAGTAGTTTTAAGTATTGTGCCATTATTCCCGCAAGCCCAGCCTGTTTGAGTGTTAATAAAATACACATCATACAAATGCTGCGTTGTGCCCGAGTTTTGGGTTACCCACTAGGCGAGACAGTTACAAGTTAAAAGTGCAAAGTTAAAAGTTAATATTATTAATATTGCTTTCATTATTCTTACTTAACCAGTTTTTAAAGTCATTGTTGGCGAACTGAAAAACCAGTCAGGCAACCTTTCCTCGTTTCACTCGGCAAGGCGAAGCACCAACAAATAAAACAATAAAATTATTTTCTTCATAATATACTCCTTTTTTATTTAAATTTAAAATGGTTTTAATTTGCTAATATCCCAGCGGAGCGGGATTGACCCAGAGGGTACCCCTGATTAAATGATCCCGAGTGCTCGGGATCATTTAATCATCAACATTTTTTTAGTTTCAATAACTATTCCATCAACTATTAACTGACTCAAGTTGACCGCTTGTAACTCGAAACGCTGTTTCAAGCATAAATTATTCTAATCTGGAGGTTCCATTTACAAACTTTAAATCATTATTAAACAACG
>JAYTUN010000140.1:0-5523 GCA_043744495.1 Ignavibacteria bacterium | reverse complement strand
TTTTGCTGTCTGTAAAATCACCTGAGCTTATTTTGTAGATATAAACACCGCTTGCCAGTGATGAAGCGTCAAAGTTTAGAGTGTGTGTACCTGCATTTTCAAAACCGTTAAATACTGTTGCAATTTCTCTGCCCAAAATATCAAATATCTTTAATTCTACATTTCCAGATACAGGTAATGCAAATGTAATGTTCGTTGTAGGGTTAAACGGATTTGGATAGTTCTGTTCTAATTTATAATTGCTTGGAATTTCATTATTGTTATTGGATATTCCAACAGGTACACCTGTCATCTTTGCAATTGTTCCTGTCGTACCGGCTGACCAGCCAATCAAACAGCCATTGATATCATTAGCCAGTGATATATCATTCTGTGCCGCTGTATGTGTATGCACCTGTGTCCAGCTTGTACCGTCATTTGTACTTCTGAATATACCGGTTCCTCTTGTGTACCAGTAATCATTGCCTGAACCCCTGATACCGGTTATAGTTCCTGTACCTAAAGCAGGAAGAAGCGTCCATGTTGCACCGCCATCTGTTGTTTTGGACATTGTTGCACCTCCAACCAATCCGATAAGTGAAGTATTGAACTGAATTCCTGTAACCTGTCCGGCTATACCGGTTGCTAATGCATTTGTCCAGTTTATGCCTGAGTTTGTAGAATGCCAAACTGTTCCCTGTCCGGTTCCGAACCATATATGCGGAAGCGAAACCATTAAACAGTTGTTTCTTCCGTCACCGGTTCCAGGTGGAGAAGAAAGAACCGTCCATGTTGAACCCCCGTCAATTGTATTAAGCATTAACCAAACACCTGCTAATACATCACCAAATGCATAACCATTAGTAGCAGATACCATTTTAATTGTATTAATAAATCCGCCGGCAATTGTATAAACCTGGGTCCAGTTAGCACCACCGTTGATGGTTTTATAAATAAACGTAGCGCCTGGTGTTGTTGTTACCCATGCTGTATTGGCATCTAAAGCTTCAATGTTATAAATATCACCAACTATTACGCCGGGGTTAGGATTACCATTGCCCCATGTTATACCGCCATCGGTAGTTCTGCGAACTGTTCCGGCTGCGCCACCTGTCCATGCAATTAAATTATTTACAGCTTTAACTGAATAAAATAATGTTGTTGAACCTGATACCTGGTTTCCCCATGTATAGTTGCAAGAAACAGCACCTACTGATGTAGCTTCAAGCCTGAAGCTCATGTTTTTGTAATTCGGGAATGAAACTGGTAAAGATCCCCATGTTGGCGGATATGTTGTTGTGTTCCTCTGCCAGCCAATGCTGGTTGTTGCACTGTTTTCATCAGCTGATGTGAAAGCGCTTACAATTGGGTTGTTATTCCATCTTACACCAATGTAATAAGCCCTGTTGTTTAAACCAGTGATGTTTGTAGCAGCACCGTATCTTGAATGTCCCGGAAAACCCACGATACCAGTTGAAGTAACATTAATTACTGCTATAGGCACGTTACCTGGCGCTCCGCCCGGTCCGGTTGTATCATAAACTACCAACTGATGTGATAGTGATGGAACTGGTGGCGATGATGTCCATGCCCAGCAGATTCTTGTAATTGTTACGTTGCCGCCTGGAGGCATAACCATCTTGTGAACAAATGTTGTTGAGTCACCGTTTGAAACCGAGCGGTAACCGTTTTCAAATGTACCGTCATCGTTTGCAATTCCACCTGGTGTACAGGTAATACCAGTATCAGACTGATTTGTCCAGTTTGGACCGTCATATACTGCCAATACGTTTGTCGTATTGTCATCATTCCAAGAAGTAAACTTGAAACTAAAAATTAAAACGATGGCAAGAAAAGATAATAGAATAGTCTTACGCATTTTTTTTCCTTTGTTTTTATTATAAAATAGTTAATTGATGATTCTTAAAAAAAGATTCATAAAACAGTTTTTTGTATCCCCACAAAAACATGGTTTTAGTTTAGAGAATATTCTCTCCGGATTTAGAATTAAATGTGAAGTTATTTAATTCAGTTTAATAACATAAATCTCCTAAACAACTCAAAGGTTCTGCTTTAAATTATATATCAGGAAATATCATTTAATTAAAATGAATATAAAATCAGTTAAAAATCGGATTATCTTTGCTATTATTTAGTTCAAAAATAATTAAACTCTCATAGTTATTTTATGACCATTGTCATTTTAAAGTATGATATTTAGGGTTATAAAAAACCCCGTCCCGAGAATTCGGGACGGGGTTTTCAGTATATCTTACTAAAATGTTTGAGAGGGTTCGCTATAAAAATAATTCAGTTCATATTTTCTAAAACTTTTGCGGGGAACCATCCATTTTGCAGGGATGTAACAAATATTTTTGAAGCAACTATTTTTACAGGTACCATTGGCACATAGGTCTGGTACCACGGCATTTTTTCTACAAGCATAGCTCTTACCTTTGCTTCTTCTGAATCTGCAAGAACTTCAACTACAGCTTTTCCCTGCAGGAAATCTTTGGTAGCGTCATTTTGTGAAATTGAATAAGCAACACTTTTATTCTTAGTAATGTTAGCAAAGCTTTTGCCGCCTTTTTCAACAAGAATGTAAATATCCAGCCCTTCGTTTACATAATAAGCGCCAAGTATCCATGGTGAATAGTCTGTTCCGGTTGTTGCAAGCATAATGGCATTACTTGATTCCATTATTTCTTTGATCTTTGATTCAACTTCATTGTTAAATGTCTCTATCATTTTAGTTGCTCCTCGTAATTTATATTTTATTGATATTAGATCAAATATTTGAAGGTTTGGAACTACAAATATATCTAAAACAAAAGTTTATTGAAACAGTATGTATAATATTATCTGGATATAGCAGGCAAGCCTATAAATCCTTGCAGGGCTATATTACTGAAGTATTATAAAAAAACCCCTAAAATCAGCGGTTTTTAAATTACCTTAAAAGTACTTTTTGCGAGGAGCGAAGTAGAGTTTATCCTGAGTAAAGCGAATGGGAAGCAATCTTAAGATGCAACCACTTAACTAAAACTTTATTATTTCACTTTCTTTAACTGACTTGTAACAGAATAATACATCTTATCGCCTTCTTCTTTTATTGAACGTGAGCTGCTTGTTTCTGTAACTGTATTATCACCTATCAGCCTGTTAATGAATGCAATTCGTTTATTCATCCACGCGGCAGCTTTTTGCTTCAGTTCAAGTGCGGCTGCATCTTTTTCCTTTGCTCCGTAGCTTTTTTATCCGTTAAGCTGACCCAGAACTGACTGCATATTGCTTACGTAATTTTTCTTCGATTCAACAGTTGCAGTATAACCTGATTGATATAATGATTCAAATTTATTTATCAGGTTTTCTGATTGTGCTACATATTTTTTTGTTAACTCTGCATCTGTCTGAGCGGTTACTTTTTCTTCAGGTTTTTCTCTTCCTTTATTTATAGTAGTTTCGTGTTTAATTATCACAGTATCTTTTTGCGGGGCAATTGTTGTAACTTTGCTCTGCCTTAACTTATCCAGCATTAATTGTGAATTATGGTAATACTCGTCATCACTATCTACTTTCAGCAGGTGAACTTCTGCAACCTGCTTTAAACTGTCATTAAATGCCTGCAAGCCCTGTATATAATTTATCTTTGACTGCGCCAGGCGGAAATCCTTATCTCCCGCTTCTACTTTCTGAAATTCAGAAATTGCTTCGGTGTATTGTTTATTTCCGAAATATTCTTTTCCTTTTTCATAATGCCCAACATTTGAGCACCCTGATATGAACAGTATTAGTATTATATAAAAAGATAACCCTGAAATTATTTGTAAGGATGAAGTGTAAAACTCTTTGTAATTTTTTTTTTATTGTCCCCATAAGATCTCCTAAACCTTAATTATTTAATAAATATCTCTATTATATAAATAACTTACAAGGCTATTAGTTTTAGAGATTGGTTTTGGGCTGTAATAACAAGGAAATCAACTCAAAAATGCTACAGAAGTGCAATAAATAAATTATTTGCAGGATTTCCTGTCAGAGCGTTTAATCATATTAAAAAACGATAAATATCATATTAGAAATTATTTAAGTTAGTTATATTTGCTGAAATATATATTCATAGTTAAATAAACAGGGTAGAACACTAAAGGAGTACTATGCTTAAACTTAATCACTTGGATTATTACCGGCTGCCATGGAACCTGGCGGATAACATCATTTCATGGCTTGAACCAACTGCAAAATGCAATCTCTCGTGTCTTGGGTGTTACAGGAAGAATGAAATTGACAGCCATAAAACTCTTTCGGAAATTAAAGAAGAGCTTAATGTTTTTATGCATTACAGAAAATCTGACAGCATATCTATCGCTGGCGGCGAGCCATTACTACATCCTGAAATAGTTAAAATTGTGAAAATGGTTGCCAACTTTGGATGTAAGCCAATTGTAAATACAAATGGCATTGCCTTAACTCCGAAGCTGCTTCATGAATTAAAGCTGGCAGGAGTTTACGGATTCACTTTCCATATTGATAGCAAACAAAACCGCCCGGGTTGGAAACAGGCTGATGAAGTTGAGCTGAACGAACTGCGGTACAAATATGCAAGAATGCTTGCTGATGAAGGCGGCGTATTATGTTCATTTAACTCAACCGTATATGAAGATACCCTGATAAACATACCCGATATGCTTAAATGGGCGCATAAGAATATTGATATAGTGAATGTAATGGTATTCATAATCTACCGCGCTGTAGATAATAAAGATGTTGATTGGTATCTTGGTCCAAAGAAAATTGATATGAGTACCCTTGTATACAATGAAGATGTACCGGAGCGCACTGATATTAAAGCGGATGAAGTTGTTGAAGTAATAAGAAAATCATATCCTGATTTCGACCCATGCGCATATCTTAACGGCTCTGAAAAAGCTGATTCATTCAAATGGCTGCTTAGCGGCAGGCTTGGTACCAAAAAAAGGCTCTATGGGTATATGGGCAGTAAAGCTATGGAAATAGTACAGACAGCTTACCACTTAATGTATGGCAAATATCTTGCCTATACCAGACCCAAAATGAATAAGAAGGGAAAATCAATGCTGCTTATGGGTTTGTTCGATAAAAAACTAAGAAGTACTTTCTTTAAGTTTTTTAAAAATCCGTTCAATATTTTCAGGAAGCTTTATTACCAGTCTGTAATGATAATACAGCCGGTTGATTTTCTTGATGACGGCAGGCAGAATATGTGTGATGGATGTCCGGACATGACAGTATGGAATGGTGAGCTTGTCTATTCATGCAGAATGGAAGAGCAGCTTAAGTATGGTTATAATTTGAGGACTTACCCGAAGGATTTGAATAAACAATTAGAGAAAAGTATATCTTAAAATTTATTAAAAACTAGTTAAATATTTATTGTTTAACATACTAATTATCAGACAGGATGATAAATTCCCGTTTCAGCAGTAATTTGTTTATACATTTCCTAATCTTCACCGAAAATTTATGAGTTCAATAACATTCTTAAGCTCACCCCCACTCCAATAA
>JAYTUN010000139.1:0-58329 GCA_043744495.1 Ignavibacteria bacterium | reverse complement strand
AAGTTATTAACATATTAACAAAAGAAAAGAAAAAAAGTAACAAAAAAAGAAAAGAAAAATAATACTACTACGGTTACCTTTTAATGTGAGGCAACTGGTATATAATAATTATGGTTTATTCAGATTTTTCAACAAATCAAAGGATTCGGGTCTTAATATGTGAGTATTTGCAATACAAATTTAATACATCTTTTATGTCAATACTATGATATAGGTCATAAAAAATGCCTGTCCATTTACAAAACTGAACAGGCATTAAATTTTTAACTAAAATTATCTTTATGCTTCAATCAAATCCATATCATACAATACATTTGGCGAGAGATCTATCCCGTTATCCCAATAAACAGATTCAATTTCATCGTTATACTTAACGGTTACAAAATAAGCCGGGTTAAGCAGCTGTTTGAATTTACTGTCCGGTGTTTTTGACCATTCCAAAAACTTTGGCTCAAGGTCAATTGTTTTAACTTCACCTGTATTAAACTTTAATTTCAGTTTAAATGGTTCTGCTGATATTATTTCTTTTATTAGATATATCATTTTATTTTAATGGTTCTATTTTTAGAATATCTGGATTGTCTTTTTGTGATTCTATCCAGTTTTTATTTAATTCCTGCCTATACAGTTCTACCCAGTCCTGAATTAGTCTCAATGCTCTTCTGGGTAAGCTTCCCTCTATAAATTCCCCGGTTTCAATATTTATCAAAGCCCTAAACTCACCGTATTTTGCATGAAAATGCGGTGGAAAGTGGTCTTTTACAAACATATAAATTACTATTCCGTAAAACCTGCATAATTCAGGCATACTATAAATTATACAAAAATTCTTTAACAAAAAATGCCTGTCCATTTACAAAACTGAACAGGCATATAATATATATGTTATTATTTACTTCTTATTCGCTCTTTGCTTCTTCGCTCTTCACTTCTTCAATCTTCACTGCGTCAGTGATTCCCTTAGCCGCATTTTCTTCATCTTCCATTACTGCCTTATGGCTTAAGGATACTTTTCCTGTAGCCTTATCCACCTCAAGAACCTTAACAGTTATCTTATCGCCTCGTTTTAAAACATCTTCAACCTTGGCAACGCGTTTTTTATCTATCTGTGAAATGTGCAGTAATCCTTCCTTGCCGGGAAGTATTTCCACAAATGCACCGAAATCAGTTGTCTTAACAACCTTACCTAGATAGGTCTTGCCCTTTTCAGGTACTTCTGTGATCTTCGCTATCATTGATTGCGCAATAGCAGCTGATTCACCCGAGAGCGCCGCAATAACCACTGTGCCGTCATCATCAATATTAATTTCCGCCCCTGAGAGCTCGATAATATTGCGGATATTTTTTCCGCCCGGCCCAATAACCGCGCCTATCATATCAACTGGAACTGTCATAGTATAAAGATGCGGAGCATATTCTGATATGCTTGCTCTTGGCTCTGCGATAGCTTCGTTCATAATTTTAAGGATATGCATTCTGCCCTCTTTAGCCTGCGCAAGCGCTTTTTCCATTATCTCAAACGATACACCTTTTATTTTTATATCCATCTGGAAACCTGTAATACCTTCGGTTGTTCCGCAGACCTTGAAATCCATATCACCTAAAAAGTCTTCGTTGCCTAATATATCGCTAAGCACTGCAACTCTATCGCCTTCTTTTATCAGACCCATTGCAATACCTGCAACGGCTCTTTTAATTGGAACGCCGCCATCCATCATTGCAAGTGTGCCTGCGCAAACAGTTGCCATTGAGGATGAACCGTTTGATTCAAGAATATCAGATACTATCCTGATTGTATATGGAAAGTCTTCAGCCGAAGGCAGTATTACTTCAAGTGATCTCTGTGCAAGATGTCCGTGCCCTATTTCGCGCCTTCCGGTTGAACTGTACCTTCCGTTTTCACCTGTTGAAAATGGCGGGAAGTTATAATGCAGCATAAACTTTCGCTTCTCTTCAGGCATTAAACCGTCTATTATCTGCTGGTCAGATTTTGTACCAAGCGTCATACTGGTTAAGCTCTGTGTTTCTCCGCGAGTAAATAATGCCGAGCCGTGGTTCCTTGGCAGGTATCCTACTTCGCATGTTATCGGTCTTATATCAGTTGTCTTTCTTCCGTCAAGCCTTCTGCCTTCTGAAAGTATCATCTCTCTCATATCATAATACTGAACGTCATCAAATGCCTTTGCAATAACTTTTTCCTGATCGGGATACTTTTCTTTTAAACTCTCTGATATTGATTCAAAAAGCTCTTTGTATTTCTGGCTTCTTTCATCTTTTGTAACATCGCCTCTGTGAATTTCGCCCATTGTTTTTGCAGCAAGGCTCTTCACTTCGTCAAAAAGAGGCTGGTTAACTAGCGCAGGCACTATAACGCGTTTTGTAACATTACGCTCAGCAGCAAATTCCTTCTGAAACTCACAAAGTTTTTTAATGTTTTCGTGTGCAAATTTAATTGCTTCTAGAATATCCGCTTCGCCTGCTTCTTTGCTGTCGCCTTCAACCATTACAATCGAATCAGCCGTACCGCCTATTATCATATTCATGTCGCTATCCTTAAGCTGGGTATGGGTTGGGTTAACAATGAACTCACCGTTAATTCTTCCAACTCTAACTTCGCTCATCGGTCCTTCAAACGGAAGATTTGAAACCATTAACGCTGCTGAGGCGCCAACTGCCGCAATTACATCAGCATCGTTTTCCTGGTCAGAAGAATATACTGTGCAGATAACCTGAATTTCGCACATATAATCTTCCGGGAAAAGCGGACGTATTGGTCTATCAATAAGCCTTGATGTTAAAATTTCTTTTTCGCTTGGTCTTGCTTCGCGTTTAAAAAAGCCGCCGGGGATCTTGCCCACTGCCGCTGTTTTTTCTCTGAACTCAACCTGTAAAGGGAAGTAGTCCTGTCCTTCTTTAACTGTTTCTGCACCAACTACTGTGCATAATACCACTGTATCACCGTAAGCCGCAAGCACTGAAGCGCTTGCCTGTTTTGCAAGCTTACCGGTTTCAAGCCTCAGCGTTCTTCCGCCAAGCTCAATTTCTTTAACTGTTACCATTTGTATTTTTTTTCTCCTTTAATTAATTAAGGACTGCTAAGATTTAAGTAGTTACCCCGATTTATACATAATACTAATATTATGCATCAAGCAGGATGGCGAAATAACAGCCGTATTGCCTGGTTTAATTCAGACACCGTGCAGATGTTATTTCGTCGCCCTGACTTATCAGGATAACAAGCCTTTTATTATTATAGTCCTTTTAAAATTACTTCCTTATGTTTAATTCTTTAATTATTGTTCTGTACCTGTTAACATCTTTGTTTTCAAGATATCTTAACAGCCTTCTTCTTTTACCAACCATTTTCAATAATCCCAGTCGTGAGTGATTATCTTTTTTCTTAGTGTTAAAATGGGTAGCTGTAAGTGTATTTATCCTTTCGGTTAAAATTGCTATCTGGACCTCAGATTTCCCTGAATCCTTTGCGCTCGTACCATACTTGGTTACGATCTCCTGTTTTGCTTCTTTTGTTAACATCTTTATTCTTGTCTCCTTATGAGTTATTATTTGTTTGCTGTTATTTTCTTTTTTCACGCCTGACTTACTATGCAAAGCTCAGGAAGTTTTCACGTATGATATTTCACATTAATATACTTCAGCGAATCTTCCTTATCTTTATCTATCTGCGCTATGAGCTCTTCTTTGCCTGTGAATTTCTTATCATCTCTAAGCCTTGTAAGGAAACTTATTGTCAATTTTTCGCCATATACGTTCTTATTAAAATCAAATATATGTACTTCCAGTGCGCGTATTATTCCTTCGCTTAAAGTAGGACGAAAGCCGTGATACATCATTCCGTAATACTCGTTCCCAATATGAACAACCCTCACACAATATATACCTTCCTTCGGCATAACTTTATTTTCCTTTACGGGCTTAAGGTTTACTGTGGGATATCCTATTGTTCTTCCTACTTTATCACCTTCTACAACTATGCCGTCAAATCCGTATTCATAGCCAAGCAGTTTATTTGCTTCTTCTATATTACCATCTGCAAGCGCATGGCGTATTCTTGTTGAGCTTACAGGTTTGCCATCAACATCAATTTCATCTACGCGGTGAATGCTGAATCCATATTCACTGCCAAGCGCTTTAAGTGTTTCAAAGCTACCTTCGCGGTTCCTGCCGAACAAATGGTCATAGCCTATTACAAGATCGCTTAACCCTAAACCGCCATAAACATACTTTTCGTAAAACTCTCTCGCATTGTTTTTGGAAAATTCTTCAGTGAACTCTATCACCAGTACATTTTCAATCCCTGCTTTTTCAAACAGCCTGAGTTTTTCATCAATTGCTGTGAGCAGCTTAATATCGGGAGTCTTGTTTTTTAAGACTTCCTGCGGATGCGGCTCAAATGTAACTATAAAAGAACGAAGCCCTTTTTCGTTTGCAAGCGAGGTAACTTTATTAATTACCTGTCGGTGAGCAAGGTGAAGTCCGTCGTATGTGCCTATTGTAACTGCTGTTTTGGTGTTACGCGTTATTTCGTTAATACCTCTGAATACATTCATCAAATCAGGTTTTTAAACTTTTTATAAGTAACTATATCTGTTGTTTCAAATCTATTCAATACAAGAAGATCCTGGTCGGATGTTATCAAAAGGTCTGCGTTCCCATCCCTGCATAAAGCAAGCAGAAAATTATCTTTTCCATCTCTGCAAGCATTTATTTTTGACCTGATATTTATTTCTTCTCCTAAATCTTTAAAAATTGTTTTTATTAATGTTCCGGAGCTGCTTCCAAAATATTTAGAAAATTTTGGAGGCTCTATTACTTCCAATATTTCCTCTGTTAACTCCTTAGAATACAATAGTGTAAATTCATTGTGAACTAATACTCTATCGAGATCATCAAAGCTTTTACCAATTAAAAAGCTGATCGGGATATTCGTATCAATTACTACCCGGCTTCTTTTTTTTGCTTTCATAACGGTTTTTCCTTACAGATTCAACTTCTTTTGTTATTTCTGCAAGACCCATATTAAAATCTTTTGCTAAAACCCTGATCTTATCAAGATTCTTCCTAACTCTTACCCTTTTGAGTTTTTTATATAACTTGTCTTTATAGTTTACGGAAAACTTGCTAAGAGCCTCAATTATTTTATTATATGTTGTTAACGAATTTTCCTGTGTTCTCATATTTCAAAAAAATTTATTTCCTGTTTTTACTGATAAAATCTTCTACATTAATAGCGTCTTTAATTTCAAGCTCTCCTATTTTTGTTCTTCTAAGTTCCTTTAAATATGCTCCTGTTTTCAGCTTATCGCCAAAATCGCTTACTAATGATCTGATATAAGTACCCTTTGAACATAAAACTCTGAATGCAACTTCATTTCCGTTTACCAAACTCAGCTCAAATTCTTTAATATTGACAACTCTCGGTTCGCGAACGATCTCCTGTCCTTTTCGGGCAAGCTTATATAGCGGCTTACCCTTATGCTTAATTGCCGAATACATCGGCGGAATCTGGCTTATTTCACCTGATAGCTCCTTTACAGTTGCCTCAAGCATCTCACGTGTTACGTGAGCAATATCCTTTTTATCGTATATCTCTGTTTCGCTGTCATAGCTCTTCGTTTTTTCGCCTATTACCATCACGCCTTCATATTCTTTATCGCTGCCCAGAAGATCGTTAAGTGATTTCGTCATCTTGCCTGTGCATATTACCAATAGTCCAGTTGCCTTCGGGTCAAGCGTACCGGAGTGTCCTGCTTTATTCACATCAAGAAATTTCTTCACAATGTTAACAACTCTTGCGCTTGTGTATTCCTTAGGCTTATCAAAGAGCAATGTTACACCTTCTTTATTAGCCAGGTTATGTCTTTCATCCCAGCTCATTTGCCAGAAAGCCGATTCACTACTCATCTTTTAAATTCTTCTGTTCGCTAACACCTAATGTATTTTCATCCGTAACATTATCACTGCCGGGTGCATCATCTTTATGTATCTCTTTAATTATTTCGTCTATCCTGCTTGCATACTCAATTGTATCATCAAAATAAAAATCAAGCTCGGGCACGTATCTTAAATGCATATTGGAACCAAGATGCATCCTGATCTGCTTTTTCCTGCCGTTCACTTTTTCAACACATGCTTCGGCAGGCTCTTTGTTGCCTATGAAGCTTAAATAAACTTTCGCATTCTTCAGGTCCCGGCTTATTCTAACTCTTGTTACCGTTACCAGCCCAAGGCTGATCTGGGCAAGATCCCTCATTAATATCGAGGCAAGCTGGTGCTTTATTTCTTCCGCTACTTTTTCTGTTCTTATTGACATGCTTACTTAACCTATGACGAATTATCGATAAATACTCAATTTAAAAACTATATATTCCCTTCATGCAGATCCCAAACAGGGAAACACATTTCATAATCGCCCCACACAAGATCACCATATTTAACCTTAAAATTCTGAAAATTGGACTTCTTTAAATACTTTTTAATCATGGGGTTTAATGAACTATTAAGAAAGTTTCCGAAATCTATTGTCTTTGTCTTCCCATCATTAAACATCAACTTTATTTTGAAATCTTTTAAGTATTCTGCTGATATTATTTCTATTATTTCGGTTTTTGCGGCCATTTATTTGATCAACTCTGTAATTCTTTTAGGTTTGATTGGTTTATTATAAACAAAATAATTTACCCATTTTTTAACAATATCTTCAGAATATTTATTGACAAGTTTTTTGAATGCTGTTAATTTTGTTGAAGGTAACTGTTTTTTACCTTTAACTTCTTTAAATATTATTTTTATTATTTTGCCCTCTACTACAATAATCTCGGCTCGGCACTCTGCTCCTTGGAAATTTCCATGAACATGAATTGGATTATGTTCGTTTGAATAAAACAGAACAACAATTCCTAAATATTCATATAGTTTTGGCAATTTACTTCCTTACTTCTGCTCCAGCTTTCTCTTTGTTTCAACAATTGTATATGACTCAATAATATCGCTGACCTTAATATCATTAAAATTCTCAAGGCTCATGCCGCATTCAAATCCCTGTTCAACTTCTCTAACATCATCTTTAAATCTCTTAAGCGCGTTTATATGACCATCGAACACTACAAATCCATCGCGCAGCAATCTGACCTTATTGTTCCTCACAACCTTGCCGTCAAGTACATAACATCCGGCAACCGTTCCGATCTTAGGAACCTTGAATATTTCCCTTACCTCAACAGTAGCAAGTACTTCTTCTGTTTTCTCCGGTTCAAGCAGACCCTCAAGGGCAAGCTTAATCTCGTTAATAACATCATATATAATATTGTGAAGCCTTATATCAACTTTTTCAGCCTCAGCAAGCTTGCGCGCTTTTAAGTTAGGTCTCACATTAAAGCCTACTATAATTGCGCTTGATGCTGCAGCTAATAATACATCGTATTCGGTTATTTCTCCGATTGCTTTATGAATTATGCTTACTTTTACTTCGCTTGTCCCAAGCTTTAATAATGAATCCGAAAGCGCTTCAACTGATCCGTCAACATCGCCTTTTATGATAACGTTAAGATCAACCTGTTTGCCTTCTTTTATCTGCTTGGATATATCATCAAGTGTAATAAATCTAACCTGGCGGAAATCCTGCTCGCGTTTAAGCTGCTGTCGCTTAAGTGCAATAACCCTTGCTTCTCTTTCGGTATCCATAACAACAAGCACATCGCCTGCCTGCGGCATACCGTCAAAACCAAGCACCTGCACGGGAGCCGAGGGCTTTGCAATGGCAAGCTTGTGTCCGCGTTCATCATACATCGCCTTAATCCTGCCGTTAAAGTTTCCGGCTACAAAAGCGTCGCCCAGTTTAAGCGTTCCTTTTTGCACTAGCACTGTTGCCGTAATGCCTTTGCCTTTATCAAGCTTGGCTTCAACAACTGCGCCCCTTGCATTCCTATCGGGGTTAGCTTTCAGGTCAAGTACTTCAGCTTCTACTAAAATTTTCTCAAGTAACTGTTCTATGTTCGTTCCGGCTTTAGCTGATATTTCAACAGACTGGTATTTGCCGCCCCACTCTTCAACAAGCACGCCTTTTTCAGAAAGCTGTGTTTTAATTTTCAGGGGGTCTGCACTAGGCTTATCAATTTTATTTATCGCAACTACAATTGGCACGTTTGCTGCAAGCGCGTGATTAATAGCCTCTATTGTCTGAGGCATTACGCTGTCATCAGCGGCAACAACCAATACAACAATATCTGTTATCTGAGCGCCGCGTGCTCTCATGGCTGTAAACGCTTCATGTCCCGGTGTATCTAAAAATGAAATGTATCTTCCGTCATCAAGTTTAACCTGGTATGCGCCAATATGCTGAGTTATTCCGCCTGCTTCACCCGCTACCACGGTGGCTTTGCGGATATAATCAAGCAATGATGTTTTTCCATGATCAACATGACCCATAATGGTAACAACGGGCGGCCTGTGAATAAGCTTTGTTTCATCTTCTTCAATATCTACAAGAGCATCAACTGCATATTCTTTCTGGAACTCAATTTTAAATCCAAACTCATCAGCAAGCAAAGTGATTAGATCTTTATCAAGCCTCTGGTTAATTGTTATCATCATGCCAAGCTCAAAACATTTCTGTATAAGCTCGCTCACTTCAATACCCATCAATGTCGCAAGCTCTGAAGTTGAAATAAATTCCGTAACCTGTATAATATTAGCGCGAGCCAGGTTCTCTTCGGCTTCTTTTAGCTCCTGCTCTAAACGCTCTTTCCTTTTTCTTCTTCTTAGCTGCTGCCTTGCCGTAGATGTGCCTGTTTCGTCCATCTTAGCCATAGTTTCGCGAATCGCTTCTTCAATTTCCGCGGTTACCTCCTCATCGGCAAGCTTCTTCTTTTTCTTAGCCTCTGCGCCATCTTGATATTTCTGTTTCTTTGATTTTAGACTCTTATCAAAATCACGTTTCTTTGCAAGTACATCAGCGCTTTCTGCTGCCGGCTTGGTCTCTCTTGCCTTATCATCCTTTTTCTTTTCATCTTCACGTGAAGTGAACGGTTTTTTGAAGAACGGCTTCTGGCCAGGAGTAGGTTTTTTATTCTTGCGGAAATCATCTTTTATAGTAACGCGCTCAAATGTTCCGCCTGTTTTCCTGCCCTGATATCCTCCACCCGGCTTTTTAAATCCGGTTGATCCCGTTCCTGTGCTCGTTCCTGTGCTCGTACCTGTGCCCGGAGTTTTTCCTTTATAGCCTCCGCCCTGTCTGCCATATCTGTCATCGTGTCTTTTCGGCTTAAACTCACCCGGCTTTTGTGTTCCGTTAGATTTATTGAATGGAGGTTTTGTGTATGGAGGTCTTGTATCACCTGCTTTTACTTCCGGTTTTTTTACTTCTGTATTTTTTGATTCAGGTTTTTTTATTTCGGGTTTCTTTGCATCAGATTTCTTTGCTTCGGGTGCTTTTTTATCTTCTTTAATTTCCGGCTTTGCAATTTTCGGCTTAGTTACTTCAACCGGTTTTGGTTTTAGCACCTCAAGCTCAACTTTTTTCTTATCCTCAATTTCTTTTTGCTTCTGCGCTTCAAGCTCTGTTTCTTTTTCCTTTATCAGCTTGCGTTTTTCTTCAAGGTCTTTTCCTAACCGTGATTCACGCTCGTGCTTAATTTTATCATCTTCATCTCTTTTCTTCTGCTTTTCCTCTTCTTCCTTTAGCTTCTTTTCCTTTTCCTTCTTTAGCTCGTCTTCAATTTCGGCAATTTCTATCCCTTTATGCTTTTTCTTGAACTCTACCAGTTTCTGTTTATGCTTTTCGGCTTCTTCTACATCGCTCTTAAAATGCCCTAAAACTTTATGGTATGCCGCGTCATCAACTTTGGACATAACTCCGCCTACCTCTACGCCTATGCGCTTAAGATATTCAAGTATTTCGCTTGACTGCCTGTTAACTTCCTTGGCAATCCTGGATATCTGTATCCCTTTTGAAGCTATGTTTGTTGTTTCGGGCATTAAATTTATTTTACCTTATTGAAATTTTGATCGCTTATGATCTGACAACTTCTGTTATTACTTTTATGAGCGGATGTGGAGCTGCCGCGTTTATTTGTTATTATCCTCAGTCACTTTTTTGTTGCCCTTGTTATCTTCTTCTTCGCCTTCATCATCATCTTCTTTTTCATCATCTTCTTCAACATCTGCTTCTTCCGGAAGGTCTTTATCTTTTAGATCCTTCGGAAGTTCAGGGATGTTTTCATCTTCACTTTCCGCTGAATCCTCCGCCTCATTTAACTCTTCATCTTCGGCTTCCTCAGCTTCGCGTTCAAGCTCGCGCTCTAATGCTTCTTCAATATCCTTAGGTCTGCCGCTGTTGCGCTCAACATCAATTTCATAATCGGTCAGCTTGCTTGCAAGTTTTATGTTCTGTCCGTTCTTTCCTATTACAAGCGATATTTGGTCTTCATCCGCAACTATCTTCGCAACTTTATTGGCTTTATCAAGATAAATATCCTTTAACTTTGCAGGGGCAAGTGCTCTTGCTATATATAATCCAATATCCTCGCTGAAATTTATCACGTCAATATTTTCATTGGCAAGCTCGCGTACTATGGAGTGTATCCTGATACCTTTCATTCCAACGCATGCGCCAACTGCATCAATTCTGTCATCGTATGAATAAACCGCAACCTTGGCTCTTTCGCCGGGCTCGCGGGCAATTCCTTTTATATCAATTACTCCGTCATATATTTCGGGAATTTCAAGCTCAAATAATTTCTTAAGGAATTCATCCGCAGCGCGTGATACTATTATTGAAGGCGGACCCGCGGATTTCTTGGATACTTCCTTAATGTAAACTCTTAATGATTCGCCCTTCTTGTATCTTTCCTTCGGTATCTGCTCGCCCTTGGGAAACTGTATTTCGTGCCCGTTGTGGATAAGCAAAATACTGTGGGGCTTTATCTGGTATATTTCGCCAACAACTATTTCGCCAACAAGATCTTTGTAATCATTATATATTATCTCTTTTTCAACTTCGCGTATTTTCTGGTTCAGGTTCTGTTTCAGGTTCACAATATGCCTTCTGCCGAATGTAACGTAATCAAGCACTTCGGTAAAATCATCGCCAATTTCAAGCTCTTCACCTGAGCGCTCATTAGCCTCTTCGAGAGTGATCTCTGTTTCAGAATCGGTAACCGCCTCTACTACGGCTTTTGAGAGGTACATTTCGATATCGCCCTTATCCATATTTACAATTACGTCATAATTCGCATTCTGTCCGTATTTTTTCTTTATCATCATCCCGAAAACTTCCTTGATTATACTCTCAAGCAGGTCTCTATCGATTTTTTTTTCCTTCACCATCTGTGAAAAGGATTCAACTATCTCAGATTTCATTTGCTAAGCCTCATAATATATTATTGTTTAATTTTTTTAATCCTGAATAAGCATCTGCTTTAGCAGATGTAAAGCGAAGGATTCGGTTTTAAAATAAAATTTACCTCAAAAATCCTTCAATATTAATGTTTACACTCTTTTAATCCCGCATTACAAATTGATAATTTTATCCGTTTTTCGCCCTCTCCTTTGGGGAGGGCAATCCCGCAAAGCGGGATGGGTGGGGTCTATAGAATAAAAAAGACGCTTTTAGGAGCGTCATCTTCAAATCATAAACATTAATTATCACACAAATATAGCTGTTTTTACAATATGAAGCAAGGTAGAGAGCTTTAGCTGTTTACTGTACATTTGCTATAAGTTAAAACATCATTAATATATTGTTTATTATTAGCTTAGATTTCAATAACTGATATTTGTTATTTAATTATCCCTCAATTCCACCCACGTTTCAAATCCTTCTTATCCTTTCATTGTAAAGTATAGCGTATAATCTGTTTGTGCAAATTAAAGATGAAAAAAATAAATTGTGGACTATCGTGTTATTATATAAAAAAATGGAAACTCTGTTGAACAGAGTTTCCATAGATCACATCAATTAACATCTTCTATAAATTCTATTTCATCAAAACCATTTTCTTTGTCTCCGAATAAACCCCTGCCGTGAGCTTATAATAATAAACCCCGCTTGATAATTTACTACCGTCCCCCGAAGGGGCAGGAAAGTCTGCTTCGTAAGTACCCGCGTTTAACTGCTCGTTCACTATCGTTTCTATTTCTTTGCCGAGCATATCATAAACAACAACCTTTGCAAACGAACTCTTTGGCAATGCAAACTGTATCTTTGTGCTTGGGTTGAACGGGTTAGGGTAGTTTTGCAAAAGCGAAAATTGATTCGGGATTTCCGAATTAATGTTTATTATTCCAACAGGATTGCCGGTTGGGTCGCGTTTATAATATATCTCTTCATAACCACCATCACGCGCGTCCTCCCATACAACATGCACAGCTGAACCTGATACTGATACAGAAGCATACAATGAATTTTCAGGGGCATTCGTTAGCCGTGTATCTGCTCCCCAGTTTACGCCTCCGTCTGTTGAGCGTTTATAATATATCTCATAGTTCACATCACGATAGTCCAGCCATACTATATGCACAACTGTACCGGATACTGCGACAGAGGGCCTCCATGAAGGAGCAGGGTCATTCGTTAGCCGCGTATCTGCGCCCCAGCTTGTCCCTCCGTCTGTCGAGCGTTTATAATATATCTCATAGTTATTGAACCCATCACGCTCGTCCATCCATATTACATGCACAACTTGACCGGATACTGCGACAGAAGGAAACGCTGAATTAGCAGTGTTATTCGTTAGCCGTGTATCTGCACCCCAACTTATTCCTCCATCTGTTGAGCGTTTGTAGTATATCTCAAAGTTTCCATCACGCTGGTCATACCATACTACATGCACTACTGTACCGGATACTGCGACAGAAGAACTGTATGAAAGAGCAGCGTTAATCGTTAGCCGTGTATCTGCTCCCCAGCTTGTTCCTCCATCTGTTGAGCGTTTGTAGTATATCTCTTCGTTCCCATCACGATCGTCCCGCCATACTACATGCACAGCGGAACCGGATACTGCGACAGAAGATTTCGATGAAGTACCAGTGGCATTCGTTAGCCGTGTATCTGCTCCCCAGCTTGTTCCTCCATCTGTTGAGCGCTTGTAGTATATCTCATGGTTCCCATCACGAAAGTCATTCCATACCACATGCACAACTGAACCTGATACTGATACAGAAGGAAACTCTGACAAAGCAGTGTTATTCATTAGCCGCGTATCTGCTCCCCAGCTTACACCTCCGTCTGTTGAGCGTTTGTAATATATCTCCTTGTTCCCATCACGTTCGTCATTCCATACCACATGCACAACATTTCCGCTTGCTGCTATACACCATGCATTATTGAAAGAAGTATGAGAAGGAGCAGGGTCATTGGTTAGCCGAACATCCGGCTGCCACTGGGCAATTAATAACGAACAATTAGTAATTAGTAATATAAGAAATAATTTTTTCATTTTAGTTTCCTCTTTTTTGTTTCCCCAAATATAACACACAATTTCCCCGATTGATACAAATAAAAAAAGCCCCGCTTCCGCAGGGCTTAATCTTAACCCCCCTTTATCCCCCCTTTCAGAAAGGGGGGAAGCACGAAGTGCGGGAGGTTATTTCATCAAAACCATTTTCTTTGTCTCTGTAAAATCCCCAGCAATTAATTTATAATAATACACCCCGCTTGATAATTTACTGCCGTCGAAATCTGCTTCGTAAGTACCTGCGTTTAACTGCTCATTGACTAACGTTTCTATTTCCTTGCCGAGCATATCATAAACAACAATCTTTGCAAACGAACTCTTTGGCAATGCAAATTGTATCTTTGTGCTTGGATTAAACGGGTTGGGATAGTTCTGATACAACTTATATGTTTCAGGAATAGTGTTCCCAATTCCATTCACGCCTACGAATGTAACCCACCTCGCAATATTATTTGTAAGTGTTCCCCCTGCATCCGAAAAAATGCCCCCTGCAATGAGCTGAGAATTATATACTGTCAGACCCAATACATAAGTCGGCGGGTTGCCTCCGGTAAATCCGTTCCCAAATGTTGACCAGACACTGCCGCTCCACTGTGCAATCCTATTTGCACTGATGCCACCTGCACTCGTAAAAAAACCTCCTGCAACCAATTGACCGTTAAAAACAGTCAAAGCATAAACACTTGAATTCGTACCCAGCCCTATAGCTCCCCAGCTCCCGTTCCAGGAAGCAATCCTGTTGACACCTATTCCGCCAACTGCTGTAAAGTCTCCCGCAGCTATGAGTAAGCTCCCAAAGGTTGTAAACGCCCGGACTTGGGAATTAACTCCAAGACCTAAAGCTGTCCACGTAGTACCGTTCCACTTAGCAATCCTATTGGCAGCTATACTGCCTGCGTTCAAAAATGCACCGCCCACATATAGTTCACTATTGTAAACCCTTAGAGCCAGAGCATAATTATCTAAACCCAGACCTACCGGACCCCATGATGTACCGTTCCATACTGCTATCCTGCTCACTTTATCTGTACCTGATAAAGTAAAACTTCCTGCTGCATAAAGCTGTGTGTTATAAACCGCAAGCGCCTGTACGTGGTCATTGAATCCGGAACCTAAGGTTGTCCAGTTGGTTCCATTCCATGAAGCAATTCTGTTCACACTAGTACCGCCAACCTGCGTAAAGCTTCCGCCCACTATCAGCAGACCGTTATATATAGTGAAAGCAGAAACGCGGGCGTTGGTACCAAGTCCCAATGCTGACCATGTAGTACCGTTCCATCTGGCTATTCTGTTAGCAGAAACCCCGCTGACATTCGTGAAATCTCCGCCGACTGTTAGATAGCCACCGTAAATGGTCGCACACCAAACCCAATTGTTTGCTCCGGTACCCAAATCATACCATCCGGTCTGTGCATTGGCTGTGCTTAAATTTAGAATAAATGTAAGTACTGCAATATGAATACTGACTGCAGCCTTTGATTTAAGTGAAGTTTTAAAAGAATACATAATCATTTCTCCTTTCAGAATTGATTAATTAAGTTGATAATGTGTGATTAAACTACCTAAATATAGCAAATATATTCATTTAAAAAAATGTAAAGGTCATTTTCAAATTAATAACTCACCTTACGCAATTTATCTAAATGGTATCAAATTAACCGTAAACCCAAACTAAAATTATCCAAAGGATGCTTCGCATAAAAAACCACCGTCCCCTCGCTGCTAAACTCCAGTTTAGCAGCAACTTTACAACCTTAATAGGGAAGTGCTTAACGGAGTTTCGCTTGAAAAATGCTTTCCAAACTGGAGTTTGTCCGATCCAAAGGATGCTTTGCAAGGACTCCCTCGGAGGAAAGAAGAGTATGGTTTTGCGTAAGGTGACTTAATAACCAAACAAACTTATTAACCAATTAAATAACTCGCCACTTCGCTGTATAATTCTGTGTTAAATTATTCTGAGCTATTTAATCCTATAATGCCCAATTACATTCCATTCATGCAATACATCTTCTTCTGCAACATAACCAGGGTCGGGAAAATTATGAATTAGCAAAAATCTTTTTTCGTCTTCTCCTTCGGGGAGGGTTGGGGAGGGGTCATCCGATACAATCCCTATATGGTCCCCCCATCCGTCGCCATTCATATCCCATGCTACAATATCGCCCGGTTGGTAATCATCTGCTTCAATAACACTCCAGTATTTACTGAACCACACCATTTGGTTTGGAACCCGGCGCTGGTCAATATTAGGATCAGGTTTCTTTGCGCCCCACCTGCTCATTGGGTAATCACTCCAGCTTGTTTTAAGGTCATTATAAATTTCTTCCTGCAGGTCGCAAACACCGCCCATTCTTAATGCTCTAATTGTAACATCAGTGCAAACACCCATTGCCGGATCCATATCTCCGCCCGGAAAAACTTTTCTGCCTGTATTAATGCCATCCTTATAGGTCAGTACATAATAACCCATTGTCATATCATAGCTGAACTTAGCTTCCAGACACTTCTTCGCGCCGGCTAAAACTTTTTTCTGGTTATCAGTTAATGTAAATTTATTATTAAGAGTTGAGTCACTTTTTTTATTTAAGATGTTATTTGGATTATTGGATTTCACTTCCTCCCTGGAACAGGAAAACAGCATAATTGCTGAAACATATAAGATTAATATCATAACGTATTTTTGTTCCGGTTTCAATTTAATTTTATTTATTCAGGATGCTTTAATTTCTTTCAGGCATTTATAAAACCATGAATCTTTTGAATCTTTCAGTAACAGCTCAAGTTCATCGTATTTATTTTTAGAATATTTTATTTTCAGGTTAACAAGCAACATATATTTTTTTAGAAAATCTAAAACTTCTTTTCTCTGAAACTCCGGAACAGTATCGTTATTGCTGACAAAATGCCTGAAAGAATCAACAAGCGAAATAGCGCTTTCTGTATGTCCCAGGGCGTAATAGCATTTCAGGTATTCATATTTCAGATCTTTCATAAATATGAATTGAGCCTGGTCAAGCTTAGAGAAATATTCAAGTGTCTTTTCAAAATTTCCTTTTATACATTCTATCTTTCCGTAGAAGAAATGTTCCATATTACTGATATGTTCTTTCTGGAGGGTATGGAGATACTTCTTAAGAAATTGTTCAGCCCACTCTGTTTCAGAAATATCCAGCGCTGTATTGAATATGTTTCTAAAGCGCTGCAGATCAACTGAACCCGTTAATGGATTAACCAAAACATCATTATTCAGAACATCCCTGTATATTTCAAATAATAGTTTTTGATACTCTATTTTATCGGGCTTGCCTCCGGCAAGCTCTACACACATACCGGCTAAGCCTTTATATAATTCGTAAAGTTCCGAGAGGTGAAAAACACTTTTTTGTTTATTCAGTTGTTCTTTAAGTTCAATTATAGTGTGTTTATTATAACTACCATTAACCTGGTGAATAAATAAATTATATATTTTTATTTTTGGGTCATTACTGGTTCTGGCAAAATTATCAAAATCAAATGTATTAATAAAATTATTAATAATATCCTTTTTACCTGCTTTTGCAAATGATTTTTCATTTACGTGTATTGACTGCAGGTTACTTATCAGAGTATATAAAAACGAACTGATCATTAATCCACTACTTTCAATAATCATGTCATTTGTTTTGTTCTGCAATCCCCTTTCATAATAATTGTCAATCCTGATCTCAAGCAGTTCATGCAGCATCCTGTTTTCCACATCAGAAGAAAACGAATTATACTTTACAAAAGTTTCTGCTTCGCGGTAATACTTTTCAAACTGTTTTACGAGTCCCCGGTTATTAGCTTCTTTTAATTTCAGGATATATTCATAATAAGTATGTTTTCCAAGAGCCGCTTGAACCAAATACTCTTCAGCTCTTTGTGTCATATCGGAAATAAGTTTTCTGAAGAGCGTGATATTAAAGTCCCGGTTTTTATACATCAAAGCAAAAACATTTTCATTGTTGAAATTTCCCGTATCAAAATCGGGATAAAATTTCTTCATAGCCAGGTAAAGCGGCTTTAGGTTCCTGCCGGAAGAAAAAAACGGGGAATCTATAAACTTTTCAAATTCTTTAAACTCTTCTTTAGAGAAAGTTTTCAAAATTGCAGTTAATTTAATTTCTTTCATAACTTTTACCGCGGTTTTATTGTCCCATTCTTTCTGTAAAAAAGCTAGAAAATTTATAAAAATCAAGCAATTTTACAATAACTTAAATTTATTATTGTCATTTTTATCAGAATTTCTCTTTTCTACGCCAAGCATAAGTCAGTATCTTCGCAAGAGGTGCACAATGAAGTGCACATACATTGGGGATAAATGAAATATGAGAGCAGGCAAAAACAGTATTATAACAATATCTAAAGGTTACCGGCTTAAGCCATCAACACATAATAGGATAAAGAAAATTCAGATGAACTTAAACAGCACACAGGATAAAGTAATAAGAGCGGCAATTAAACTGTATTCCATCCATCTGAAAAAGCAATATTAAAAAAGGAGAAATTCTATGAATAACAAAATAAAATCATCAATCAACCGGATATTTATAAAAAACGTAATGCCGCTGCTGGTAATTATGCTTTCTATTAGCACGGTATCGGTTCAGGCGCAAAATGACAGTCTGCATAAAAGTTACAATGACTCGTTATATTATGCAAAGATGCGCGATAGCCTGATGAAGGTTTATTCTCAGCAATCAAAAGAATATGAGAATAAGATGAATAATCAAAACAGCAAACAGCGCGGACTTGGCAGCAGTTTCTTCGGGCTGAACCTTGATGTTATTTTTGGTGTCGGGATATCTAATACTCAGTTTGATGTTAATGGAGATACTACCGGCTTAAGCAATGCAAATTCAAAAACCGGACCAATGATTGGGGTTAATGTAAATTTCAATCTTTTGGGATTAGCTCTTGGTACAGGATTTAACTATTCTTCTAAAGGATTTTCAACCGGCGGCTCAGGGCAGGGAAACGCAAATTATATCAACATACCGCTTATGTTCGCGTTCAATTTTGATGTTGGAAAAAAAGTGCAGATAGATCTTGCGGCTGGTCCCTATGTTGGAATACTTCTCTCCCAGGAAAAAAATCAGTACTACCAGCTAAGTAATATTGATCTGGGCATTGTAGCAACAGTACAGGGAAATTATTTTTTTAACCGCTTTATGGGTGTTCTGCTTGGTGTAAAGTATGAGCACGGCGGATTAAATAATTTAATAGAGCAGGGTTCAACAAGCAGCTACGTAAGCTCTGTTAAAGCCCGTAACTGGTTTATTTACTCCGGTATCAAATTTGTTCTGTAAAGATTAAACAAAGTAATGAAAATTAATAAATCAATATGTTTTAATAAAACAAAATGAAAGTACTTAAAATAACACACATGATATATATTTTTTTGCTTTTTGGTTTTTTTAACAGCTCAACAGCTCAATGGGTGCCGTCTGGATTAACCGGTATTCGTGTATGGACGCTTGCAGTAAATGGAAGTAATATCTTTGCCGGAGATAGGAATTTAACTGGAATGTATTTATCTACAAACAACGGTTCAAACTGGACTCAAACTTCATTAAATAATCTATGGGTTACATCAATAATTGTAAACGCAAATAATATCTTTGCAGGTACTATGGGTCAGGGTGTATATTTATCTACAAATAACGGCACAAGCTGGGTTCAAACTTCTTTGAATAATAGAGAGGTTACTTCCTTGGCAGTAAAAGGAAATTATATCTTTGCCGGAACCTTTACTTACGGCATATACTTTTCTACCGATAACGGTACTAGCTGGGCTCAATCTTCTTTTAATACAGGTTCAGTTGTATCGTTGGCGGTAAATGCAAATAATATCTTTGCAGGTACGTATCCTTCAAACGGCGTATATTTATCTACAAATAATGGGGTAAACTGGTCTCAAGCTGGTTTAAATAATATAGGTATTCATTCGTTAGCAGTAAATGGAGATAATGTATTTGCCGGCGCTTACTATGATGGTGTCTATTTATCTACAAACAACGGATTAAACTGGACTCACACTCTAAATAATCAAAGTATTTTTTCGTTAGCGGTAAATGGAAATAATGTATTTGCTGGGACTTACTTAAACGGAGTTTATATATCCAATGATAATGGAGGAAGCTGGATACAAAGAAATGAAGGTCTAGGTAACGCTTGGATATATGCCTTAATGATATTAAATAATTACATATTTGCCGGTATAGATAATAGCGGTATATATAGAAGACCGCTTGGAGAATTGGTAGGCATTCAGCCAATATCAACCGAAATACCGAAAGGCTTTTCTTTATCGCAAAATTATCCAAATCCTTTTAATCCAACGACGAAGATTCAATTCACTATTGGTAGTGTTGCATTGCATGCATCTCATTCAGACACGCGCAGTGTTTCTCTACGAATTTATGATGTTCTTGGCAGAGAAGTTGCAATGTTAGTAAACGAGCAATTGAAACCCGGAACGTATGAAGTTGATTGGAATGCGGTTGGGTATCCAAGCGGTGTGTACTATTATAGACTATTGTCTGGTGTTTATTCAGAAAAGAAAAAAATGATATTGATCAAATAACAGTCAACTAATTATCCAATAATTAAATTCTAAAAACAAAATTACATAGATAGGAAAGAAAATGATTAAAATTATATTAATATTATTTATATTTTCATCCTCCCAGGTTTTTACGCAGGTTACTGAGGATTGGGTCTCATTATATAACGGACCGGGAAATGGAAATGATAATGCAAATTCAATCGCGGTGGATGGCTCAGGCAATGTATATGTAACGGGTGTGAGTGTAGGAACCGGAACCGGAAAGGACTATGCCACAATAAAATATAATTCGGCAGGTGTCCAGCAATGGGTTTCAAGATATAACGGAACCGGAAATACAGAAGATATTGCTAAGTCTATGAAGGTGGACGGTGAAGGGAATGTGTATGTAACAGGTTCTAGCTGGGGGGGAGCTTCAAATTATGACTATGCCACAGTAAAATACAATTCCTCAGGTATAGAGCAATGGGTTCAAAGATATAACGCGTCAAATGGTTATGATTATGCAAATTCCATTGCAATAGATGGCTCAGGCAATGTATATGTGACAGGTGAGAGTGTGGGAAGCGGGGGAAATTTTGACTATGTCACAATAAAATATAATACATCAGGAGTTCAGCAGTGGGTTGGGAGATATAACGGATTGCAAAATGGCTCGGATTATGCAAATTCAATCGCAGTAGATGGCTCAGGAAATGTGTATGTAACAGGAAGGGTTCAGTGGAGTGGAAATGATAATGACTATGGCACATTAAAATACAATACTTCAGGTGTCCTGCAGTGGGATCATATATATAACGGACCGGGAAATGACTGGGATGAGGCAAATTCAATCGCAGTAGACGGCTCAGGCAATGTGTATGTAACAGGTTATAGTATCAGCAGCGGAACACTTTCTGACTATGCCACATTAAAAATTAATTCCTCAGGTGTTGGACAATGGGCCAGTAGATATACCGGACCGGGAAACAGCTCGGACAGGGCATATGCAATTGCGGTGGACGGCACAGGTAATGTGTATGTAACAGGCAGGAGTTTTGGAAGCGGAACGGATTGGGATTATGGCACAATTAAATACAATTCCTCAGGTGATCAGCAGTGGGTCGGGAGATATAACGGACCGTTTAATGCTGAAGATTTTGCTTACTCAGTTGCAGTGGACGGCTCGGGTAATGTATATGTAACAGGAAATAGTTTTGGAATATATGCTGACTATGCTACAATAAGATACAGTTCATCAGGAGTTCAGCAGTGGGCAGCAAGATATAACGGATTGCAAAATGGCTCGGATCACGCAAGTGCAATAGCATTAGACGGTTCGGGTAATGTGTATGTTACCGGCTCGAGTCTTGGAATCGGGTCAACTGATAACTATGCCACAATAAAATATTCGCAGCCGATAGGAATAACGCCCATATCATCAGAGATACCCAAGGAATTTTCGCTCGGGCAGAATTATCCGAATCCGTTTAATCCATCTACTAAAATAAAATTCGAAATTCCAGTCACCCCCCTCTCCTTCGGAGAGGGGTTGGGGGTGAGGTTAACCATTTACGATAACCTCGGCAGGCAAATAGAAACACTTGTTAACCAACAGCTCTCACCCGGTACATATGAAGTAGATTTTGATGGAAGCCGGCTTTCCAGCGGAACCTATTACTACAGGCTTTCATCAGATATTTTTTCCGAAGCAAAAAAATTGATTTTGATAAAATAATAATTACCATGAATAAAATAAACCTGGTCTTTAAATATATAATAGCGCTGTTTATCCTAAGTATGATTTCATCTAATCTATACTCTTCCTCAAAAACAATCGCGGGCATTTATGGCGGCGGGCATGACTCGCTGCTTTTTGATGGCACTAGCAGCAGCGCAGATTACCTGCGTGAGGAATGCAACATGAAGGTCACAAGCGTAAAAGGAGAAGTATGGGGAAATATTTTAACTTCAGAAATATTTAATGTTTGTGGTGAAACCGATACTATCTATAAAATAACATATGGAAAAGTAAAAGTGGGTGATATTCTGGTTTCGGAAGATTTTGTCAGAACCAAAGATTTCAGCACGGTTGAGTTGGAACTTAAAGATGGCAAACGGGTGTGGCTGGGACCGGCAACTGAATTCCAAATGGGAAGAGATTATTGCATGGGGGGTGGAATTGCAAATCTGTTTTCCGGAAGCGTTCACGTAAAAGGTGGGAAAGAAGGGAATCTCTATGTTGCCACTGCTCAAAGCATGGTTCATATCACAAAAACTGAGTTTTCAGTGGAAACAACCAAGGATGGAGAAATTACCACTGACTTAATCAGAATGTATGAAGGCTCCGTCACGTTCGGTTTGAACATGCAGAATAAGGATCTTTCGAAAAAGAATGATAATAAAGAAGCTGAAATAAAAAAACTTACCAAAGATTTCCAGGCGGGAAGGGTGAGCATTGAAGAATTTACAAAAAAAATGATGGAATTTCAGGGAAATATAACTGCAAGTATTGAGGCAATAACCGTGAATGCAGGTTTTCAAAGCAGGGTGGTTGGCATGGATAATCCTACCGAGCCAGTCCCGATAGAATCAACAGGTAATGAATGGTTTGATGACGTTAATTTTAAGAAGTAACTTTTAATAAAATATTAATAATATGCCGAAGATAAAAGAAATTATCAAAAAAGGTTTATTTTTGACATTATTCTTCGTTACATGGGATTTTAATTTTATTTATGCGCAGGTAACTGCCGAGTGGATTCAAAGATATGATGGACCGGATAAATTAAACGATAACGCATATGAGATTGCAACAGATAAAAATGGTAATGTATATGTTTCAGGAATGAGCGATTGGAAGAATACGGGAGCTGACTATAATATTATAAAATATAATTCAAAAGGTGACTTTCAGTGGACTGCCAGATATTCGGGTCCTCTGGAAGATGATCTGCCAATTGCTTTGGCTGTTGATGATAACGGCAATATCTGCGTTACAGGAAGAAGTGATGCGGAAAACGGAGCAACTGATTATGTAACAATAAAATACAGCTCCAGCGGAAACCAACTTTGGATCCAGAGATTTAACGGGAAGATGAACAAGGATGATATCCCGGGATGTCTTGCCATTGATAACATTGGAAATGTGTATGTTACCGGAAGCAGCGACGGTACAGGATCCTTCAATGCAGATTTTGCCACAATTAAATACAATTCAAATGGGGTCCAGCAATGGGTTACAAAGTATAATGGCTCGGGTAATGGTACAGATACTCCGGAGTCTATGGCTATTGATGATTACGGTAATGTTTTTGTAACAGGATCCAGCGTTAGCAGCGGAACTCATTATAACATCGTTACAATAAAATATGATCTAAATGGAGTTCAGCAATGGGTTAATATTTATAACAGCCCGGAAAACAATGCAGATTTTGCACGTTCACTTGCCATTGATGATTCAGGAAATATTTATGTAACGGGAGGCACTATCGGTAACAATACCAAATCAGACTTCGCAACTTTAAAATATAATTTTGCCGGCGAAATTCTTTGGATTCGTAAATATAATGGTCCCGCCAGCGATGTTGATTATGCGAGATTTATAACTTTAGATTCAAAAAGAAACATTTATATTACAGGATACAGCACCGGCAAAGGGAGCGAATTTGATTATGCTACAATCAAATATAATCTTGATGGAGATGAACTATGGGCTACCCGTTATAACGGTCCCGGAAATAAAAATGATTTAGTGAACTCTTTAGTTGTTGATGATTCGGGGAATATTTATATTACTGGACAAAGCGAAGGGATTGGCACTGGCGCTGATTACGCAACAATTAAGTATAATTCTGATGGTGTTCAGCAATGGGCTGAGAGGTATAACGGACCTGCTGATGATAATGACAATGCTTCTTCTGTTGCCGTTGATAATTCAGGAAATATATATGTAACGGGTAACAGTACTGTAAATAAAAAGTATAACACTGATTTTGTTACAATAAAATATAAATAAAAAACTTTAAGAAACTTTTTATTGAATTAATGTCAACTCCTCAAATATGAAAATTATTATCATATTGTTATTAATATTTACTTTTAATAATACATCATATACGCAGTTAAAGACTCAAAAGAACAACGGTTTCATTGGTACAGCCGGTTTCGGTATATCGTTTCCGGATTTAAAAATGGATGTTCCCAGGGATGCTGATATAGTAGGCGCTTCGTTTAATATTTCAGCCGGATACTTATTCAATAATTATGCCGGAGCCCGGCTTCAGTTAAATTATAATACTTTTTCTGATTATGTTTTCAGAAGTGACCGGCAGGTTTTAAGCGGGAGCTTTAATGCAATTTCATTGAAAACGGATTTTCTGCTGGGAACATTCAAAAGAAAAAAATCCTGGAATTTATATGGAATCCTTGGGCTAGGGACTCATTCATTTTCGCAGAACAAGGAGGGCGAAATAAAAATTAATAAAGATCAAACAATCTTCGGAATAAATGCTGGGGCTGGTTTTAATGTAAAGCTATACCAAGGTATTGGGCTGTGCTGGGAAATACAGTATAACGCTTTATTTGACAATGAAATCTTAAACGGATATTTGAATATGACGATGTTAAACTTATCATACATTCAGTAAGTTAAAATAACTAAATAACAAAAATACAATGAAAACAATTTATTTTAGCATTCTGTTTATTCTATTTTTTATTTCCACAAGTTGCTTAGCTCAATTGTATTCCGGCGGGTATGACACGCTGCTATTTGACGGGGCAAATGAAATTTCTGCTAACTTTCAAAAAACAGATGAAGATTGCCTGATGCAAATACTACGTGTTAATGGCAATGTAATTGGAACAGTTGTAACTAAGCTGAGAGAAAAGGCTTGTGGAGATGAATACGTATGGGTTTATATACGAGAAAAAAGGATTCTTAAAGAAGGTGATATGGTAAAAGCAGGAGAAACTATAACAGCGGAAAACGATAAAGATTTTATTGTTGCACAGTTGGAGAATGGGGAAAACCTGTTTTTTGGCGGTGAGCGTGGTGAAATCGTGGTCAAGGATTATTGCAGAAATCCACCTAATGTAATAATGTCTTTAGAAGCAGGCAAACTTGGTATAGATTGGAATCCTCTGCTCCCAAAAACCCTCTCAATTTGTACAGATTTAGGCTGCTTAAGGATAAAGGGGACAACATTCTCTCTTGAAATTCTAAAAGAGGGCGATCTGGTTTCAAATGTACTTAAAGTTTTTGTAGGCTCGGTTACCTTTGGACGAAACATGGAAAGTGAAGCTATCAAAAAAAAGACTGTGGAAAAAGGTGCAGAAATGAAAAAACTTACCGAAGATTACCAGAGTGGAAAAATCAGCATCGAAGAATTCACCAAAAAGATGCAGGAGCTGCAGAAAGACCTAAGCGAAACCCTTCCTCAAAATGCCATAACGGTTAATGCAGGTTACGAAAGCAAAATAGTTGGTCTGGAAAAACCAACTGAGCCTGAATCATTCGATACAAACGATAATCGCTGGTGGGAAAAATAACAGATTTAAAAACTGTATGATACGATCCCAGATATCGTCAGTGTTCTTTTCAATCCGTCAAAATTGTAATTTCTTTTTAAAAATGGTATCGCGGCAAACAATCCGAAAGTTAGGCCATCTGATGCGTGGTAGTTTGCGGAGCAAAGCATATTAACCTGTGTTTCGTTACTGCTGCCAACGGTAATAAAACTCTCTCCTGCGCCAAGCGGGTCGCGGACACTTGATGCCTGAAGTCTTAATATAGTAAGTATTTCTGCTTTTACCCCAACCTTGTTAAACTCTTCAAAAAATCCCGCCCTTACAAAAACATCATCGCCTCTTTTGAGTCTGGTAACATAATTACTGCTTCTGCCAAATGATTTTTGGTACCCAATTCCAAAATAATAATTATCCCTTGTATAAACTGCGCCAATTATAAGGTCATTTGTACCAAGCCCGGTCATATATCTTTGCGGCAGCGAGTCGTTTGAATTAACTTTCCCGGTTGCAAACTTACCGCCAAGCGAAAATGTTAGTATGTTTTTTTTCTTTATCACAAATGATTTGGATAGCACAACTGCAAGATCACCTATGCCGTTATTTTCGCCAAGCGAACCAGAAATAAATGTAAATGGAATAGATGCATTCACCCTTAGCGCATTTGGAATTTCAATATCTGCTTCAAACTTGAATGATCCAAAGCTTAAGTTATTCAGCTCTCCGTTCTGGTCAGCATCCTTACCGCTCACACCGTAAATATATCCAAGCGATGCGATGTTTTTCTTCTTCGCAAATTCCTTGATGTGATGCTTCCCTATAACACATATACCGGCATCAGAGCATTGAGAATAAATATTCTGCGATAATATTAATCCAAGTATTAAAACAATTTTTAGTATGTTCTTCATTTGCAATAATAGTATTTGTGTTGTTGGTCAACTGAAAATCCAGTAAAGCATGACCAATAACGATGAATAGATATTATGCAATTTTAACCATTTTGGGGGAATGTTTCAATCCTATAAGGTAAAAAGCAGTATTTATGCAATATCTTTCCGTTCCCCAACCCATATAAAGTAACGTCCCAAACTGGAGTTTGTCCGAAGGACTCCCTCGGAGGAAAGGAGTGTATGGTTTTGCGTAAGGTGAGTTATTTATTGATTTAAGTCAAATGACTTTTAATTCTTTTTTTCTATTTTTGTTTAGATGAACACACATAAAACAATATGTTGAATGAAATGAAATCTGCCTTTGGTCAACTACTCGAATTGTTGAGCAGAAAAAATAAACACTTATTAATTCTTCCGCTTATCTTTTTAAGCTTGCTTACCGGAATTTTTTCAGGATGGTTCAGAGTTGGCTGGAATTTTCCTTTCAGTTTATCAGCTGGTGAGCATGGTGCGCTTATGGTTGGCTCGTTCATTGGAACTTTGATCTGTCTTGAGCGAAGCGTAAGCTACCCCAATAAAATTGCATTATTAGTACCTCTGCTCAATGCTTGCAGTATTATTTTTTTTCTGTTATATCTTCCTGGTATTGCATACATTTTTCTTCTCCTCGGTTCTGCGGGGTTAGTTACTATTTATTATTTCCTCTATGTAAAGCATAAAGGTATCTATATATTAATAATGTTATCGGGTGCGTTGTGTTATTTTATCGGCAATGCAATATTGATAAATACTTCATTTTACCCCGCGTCTGTTATGTGGTGGATAGCATTTTTGTTCTTCACCATTACCGGTGAACGAGTGGAGCTATCCCGGTTCGTAATGAATAAAAATGTTTTCATAAAGCAGCTTACGCTTATAGTTCTGCTTGGTATCTTTGTTATTGGTATTATCCTTCCCTTCCACTCATTTGGCGGGTATGCCGCCGCAATATCACTGATTGGCTCGGCGGTATGGCTGTTTAAATATGATATGGCAAAGCACTCACTTAAAAAACCGGGTCAGAGTTTTTATTCGGGTTTGCTGCTTACAACAGGATATTTCTGGCTTGTGATAACAGGACTGTTTTTCGCGGCAGGCACGTTTTACGGGGCATTCTATGATGCTTCCATACATTCCTTTTTCCTTGGATTTGTATTTTTAATGATCTTTGCCCACGCCCCGGTAATTCTGCCTGCTGTTCTAAAATTAAATATCAGTCCATTTGGAAAATCGCTTTATACCTGGTATATACTATTAAACTTAACACTTATGTTGCGGGTTTTATGTGTCTTCCCTGATATTGCGCCTTTAAAAGCTCTTGCCGGAATGTTAAACGGTTTAACCATTCTTGGATTTTTTATTAATATGATTATACTTGTAAGGTTAGCGAAGAAAAAAAACGCAGCAGGATTTTCCAATTAGATAAATTATTGTTACATACTTTAAGCTAAATCTACTTTCCCTTTTAATATTTTTACTATAATAGTATAAATTTTCCTGTTTTTATTCTTTGCTTTTGTTTTTTATGTAAACTCTGAAAGTAAAGAATACCATAATACAACAATCACCAACAGCGGTCACTGATATTTCTACATAGTGTTTATTAAATACTCAGTGCTCCTGTCAGATTCTCTTCGAAGAAGTCCTTTGGACAAATCTGACGGACAATTTCTAAACTCTGCATCATGTCTGTTTATCTGATGTTTTCCCTCACCCATAAATACATTAATACTGCCTTAAGCTGATGTATTGCCTCTGTTTTTCCACCATTTTTTTCAAATTGTATTTCAATACTATCTTTCGTAATTTTCCTTAAATTAATACTAAAAATATGCCAAAAATTAAATATATTCTACGTTTAGCATTCCTGGCAATAATTATATCCTCGCTTTCTGGTTGCGGATATAATACACTGATTGAGCAGGACGAAAAGGTTAACCAGGCATGGGCGCAGGTTGAAAACCAGTATCAAAGACGCGCTGATCTTATTCCTAATTTAGTTAAAACCGTTCAGGGTTACGCTGATTTTGAAAAAGGAGTTTTAATTGAAGTTACAGAGCTTCGCTCTAAGGTTGGGCAGATTAAGCTTTCAACCGATGACCTTGCAGATGAGGAAAAATTCAAAATGTTTCAGGATGCCCAGGATAAGCTTTCCGGCGCTCTATCCAGATTGCTTGTTGTAGTTGAAAACTATCCGCAGCTTAAAGCAAACGAAAATTTTTTACAATTGCAGTCACAACTTGAAGGCACCGAAAACCGCATATCTGTTGAAAGAAAAAAATTCAACGAAGCCGTGCAAGAGTATAACACATCAGTCAGAAGGTTTCCCACTTTAATAACTGCAAAGATAATGGGTTTTAAGGAAAAGCAGTATTTCAAATCAGCCCCGGGAACCGATAAAGCGCCTGATGTAAATTTTGACTTCAACAAGAAGAAAGAAAATAAGTAAGTGAAAAGCCAAAAGTAAAAAGGCAAAAATGAGTTGTTAAGCTCAATGCTTTTTTTTTCGATTTTCTTTGGAGTGCATTGACTGCGTCAATGCTATATAAGTGCTGTATAAATAAATAAAGGAAAAACACACTATGCAGGCAGTTGTTATGGCAGGCGGATTTGGCACAAGGCTTAGACCGCTCACAGCAAATATTCCAAAACCAATGACACCGCTTTTAAACAAGCCTATCATTGAACACATCATTGAGCTTCTTAAAAAACACGAGATCACCGATATAGTAATGATACTTTATCACCAGGCTGAGGTTATCCGTGATTATTTTAAGGACGGCAAAAATTTCGGAGTTAAAATTCAGTATGTTAAACCTGATGCTGATTACGGAACAGCCGGCGCGGTTTACTGCGGATATGAACTTATCAATGACCGCTTTATTATCATAAGCGGCGATGTTGTTACCGATTTTGATCTTTCACAGGCAATTAAATTCCACGAGAGAAAAAAATCTGTTTCAACGCTTGTACTTACCCGCGCGAAGAACCCGCTGCAGTTTGGAATAGTGCTTACCGATAAAGAAGGCAGGATCACCAAATTCTTCGAAAAACCTTCGTGGAGCGAAGTGTTCAGCGATACAATTAATACAGGAATATACGTTCTTGAAAAAGATACCCTCGGACTCGTTCCAAAAGCCCGGGGCAATAAAGCTGACTGTGATTTTTCCAAAGATCTCTTCCCTTATCTGCTTAAACACAAGATGCCGCTTTATGGCGCAACACTCAGCGGTTACTGGCGCGATGTTGGCTCTCTTGACGACTATATTAAAACAAACCTCGAAGCTCTAAAAGGAAAAATCAATCTTCCGCTTGCCAAAGGGCATACTAAAGACGGAAATATCATTGCTGCAAATGCAAAGATATCTGGCAAAGCTAAAGTTATTAATTCTGTAATAGGCTCAAAGTGTTATATTGCGCCCGGAGCCGTTGTAAAGGATTCTATTCTATGGAACAATTCAGTTATCGAAGAGAACTCAAAAATCAATCACGATGTTATCTGCAATAATGTTAAAATAAAACCCAACTGCAGAATTAACGAAAATGTATTTATCGGAAGCAATGTAGTTGTTGGCACCAATGTAACAATACGCAGCAACGTAAAAATTTGGCCGCAAAAAACAGTTGATAGCAATTCCGTTGTTAATAAAAACCTGATATGGGAGGAACGATGGAAAGATTCCCTGTTTACTGACTCACGCATTACGGGGCTATCAAACATAGAAATTACCCCTGATTTCAGCGCTAAACTTGGTATGGCTTACGGTGTATTTGCGGGACTTGAATCCAAAATAATTATCTCTCGTGATATTGATAATGTATCACTTATGATAAAAGGCTCTATCACAAGCGGGCTGCTCTCAGGTGGTGTTACTGTGCTGGAGTATCAAACAACGCCTATCCCGATTTTAAGACAGGAGCTTGGAAAAGGAAAAGCATCCGGAGGTATCTTCGTCAGGAAATCTCCTTTTGACTCATCAAGATGCGATATTATATTCTTTGATTCTAATGGCAAGGATCTTTCTTCTGCCAAGATAAAATCAATTGAACGGCTTGTCATTTCAAACGATGCTCGTCCCATCCCGTTTGATAAAATAGGCTCCATCAGTTATGCCGAAAGGACTTATGAAAGTTACAAAGAGCGTTTCATATCTCTGCTTGATAAGGATATTATCAACCGCAGAAAATTTAAAATTGCAATTAACTTCTCACACGGCATAACTTCAACAATTCTGCCTAACATTCTGGGTGATTTTAACATTGAGCTTGTTACGCTTGATTCACACCTTGATGCCGCAAAACAGGCGCGCTCACCCGAAGAGTTTAAAATTGCGCTTCAGCAGCTTTCGTATATTGTTACGTCATTAAAATACGACGCCGGCTTTTTAATTGATGCGGGCGGCGAAAAAATTTATCTTGTTGATAATACCGGAAAGATATTAAGCTATGACCGTTTCCTGAGCCTTGTGGTTTTTATGTATCTCAGCTTATATCCAAAGACTAAAAAGATAGCAGTGCCAATACAGGCTTCCGGGGAAATTGATATTGTTGCAAAGAAATATTTCACGGATATTCTCAGGGTAAAGGACTCTCACTTTGCAATTATGAATGCAACCGCTGACCCTGATGTTGAGCTTGCCGGCGGCACAAAAGGCGGCGTTATTTTTCCAGAATTTTCTTTTGCAACAGACGGGATGTTTTCTATTATGAAGATCCTGGAGCTTGCCGCAAGATCTCACAGAACACTCAGTGAAATAGAAAAGAAAACACCCGTTCTTCACATGGCTAAGAATAACGTCTTTTGTACACTTGACCAGAAAGGGAAAATAATGCGCAGGCTTGTTGAAGATTCCGAAGGATTGCAGAGGCAGATGATAGACGGAATTAAAATTTTCTTTGATGAATACACATGGGTTCTTTGTATACCCGATAGCGAGCGGGAAATATTTCACGTTAACGCTGAGGCAAAAACACACAAGCGCGCCGAACAGCTTGTTAGGGAATATTCCCTGAAAATAAAAAATATCACAGGTAAGCTGTAGTTGTTAAGAACATCAATAAATAATTTTCGCCAAAAGAGAAAAGATAACATACGTTTATCCGTTCCTAACACGAATAAGTCTTCTGTGCTCTACAACGAAAATTTTCTTAAAGAAGAGCTTGTACTTAACCTCCGGGCAAGAATACTTGCAATATGTATCTTCCTTTTTTACTTCATAGAACGCGGTACATTGGGGCTTATACCCGAAAAGTATTATCTTGTGTATCGGAATGTCAGAATCTCTGATCTTTTGCTTTATGGATTGGTTGTTTACTCTTTATTTGCTTACCGTGAATACAAAGATCTTTTTAAAAGCAAATCCTTTTTGATAGCAAAGATTTTCCTGGTTTACCTGCTTTTTGAATTTGTTGTTAGTTACTTCAGGTATGGGTTTAATCCGCTTGAATATTTTTTCAGGCTCAAGGGCGTCTGGACATCTTTTTTGGTATTCCCTTTTCTGCTTCTTATAAAAAGAGGCGGCTTGCAGTTTCTTATCAAGATCGTTTTTCCGGTAGCGGTTATTTCAAACGTGCTGTATCTTATCACTGCGCTAACAGGCATTCCATTTCTTCCTGATGTATCTATAATTAAGCAGCGGCTGCCCGGCGATATTGAAGTTTACCGTGTGTATGGAGGAACTTTCTTTGGTGAAATGTTTTTTCTCGGAATTGTTTACTACTGGATAACCAAACGAATTCGTCTTTGGCAGATGGGGCTTTTAGCGTTATTTATTATTCCTCATATTCTTGCTTTCGGGCGTTTAGCCTGGGTGGGGTTTGCTTTCACAATACTTATAATGATCCTTATTAATTCGCTAAATAAAAGAAATTACCACCTGCTCTTAAGGCAGGCTGTAATTCTTATCATATTAGGAATTGGCATACTGTTTGCCTTTATTAATTTCATTCCCGAATCTGATTTCTACGTTGATGCCCTAAATGCAAGGCTTTTCCAGTGGCAGGATGACGTTAAATATAGCGAAGGAACTTACGGTACACGTGTTGTTTTGCAGAATGGCGCGTTATTAACGCTATGGCTAAACAGCGATTTCTTTATTGGTGTTGGTATGCACCCTATGTGGGTTGTGGGTCCCGAATCAAAAGAAGAAATGATCTATTATGGAGCTTTCTGTGACGTAAGCTGGCCCGGTGTGCTGGCAGCTTATGGTATTATTGGCTTTGCATTGTCATTATTTATCCAGATATATTATTCAATAATTGCATTTAAAATAATTAAGAACAACAAAGGGGTATCGCTATATACTTTAATGCTTACCTTGCTGCTTTCTAAACTGCTTTTTGACAGCATTGTTGGCTTTTCTTATGTATTTCTCACTACAAACCTATGGGGATTTTTTAATATGCTGAATATTTATATCCCGGTTCTTGTTTATTCTTACGAGGAATTCAGGAAAAAAAGATATGTGTAAGGTTATTTTGTTGAGTTATTACCTCAACTTGCGCATAGCAAGTAAAAATACATAAGAATCACGTAATATAATTTCTAAACTTTATGCAGAGCATACTTCGCATCATTCTTTGCACAGCATGCTTTCCATAATTGCCCTTGTTGCTACCCGCCTGTGGCGGGTAGCAACAGCTTTGTGAGAAGCATGCTCTGCACAACCCTCGTCAGGTGGTTGCCAAACGGAGCTTAGCATGTAAAATGCTTTCCAATCCCCGCATTCCACACCATAGGTGGGCAAAGCGCGAGGAGGAGTTTGCCGAAGGACTCCTTCGGAGGAAAAAAGTGTAAGGTATTGCGTAAGGTGAATTATTAAATTAAGTTTTATAAAGATAAATTAATAGGGAATATTGGTAGTCCGTTTAGCAAATAATTTCAGGGGCACTGCCCGTAAAGTTAATAACGAAAGTCAGTCTTTTGCTGAGGTTCTTCATCATAAAAATTACCTTACGCTAAATGCTAAGATCCTTGCCTGGGGAATATTCCTTTTCTTCTTCATAGAAAACGGAACACTTGGATTATTGCCCAAACAGGTTTATTTTATTTACAGAAATGTAAGGATCTCTGATTTTCTTCTTTATGGACTGACAATATACTCGCTCTACGATGCAAAAGAATACATTAAGCTTTACAAAAGCAGGGCTATATTGATTCCTAAGCTAATTCTTTTATACCTGTTTTTTCAGTTTCTACTCAGTTCTATTCTGTATGAATATAACATGCTGGAATTTTTCTTCAGGCTAAAAGGTATGTGGATGTGTTTTCTTGTTTTTCCGTTTCTGCTGTTATTGAAAAGAAGGGCGCTTGGTTACCTTATAAAACTATTCCTTCCGGTAGCTATTGTATCAAACGTACTATATATAATGAGCGCCGTAACGGGTATCGCTTTTTTGCCCGATATAGGTATTGCCGAACAAAATCTGCCCGGCGGGCTGAAAGTATTCCGTGTCTATGGAGGTACATTTTATGGCGAGCTTTTCTTCCTTGGTTTTATTTATACATGGATGACCAAAAAATTCAGAACATACCAGCTTTTCCTTGCAATTCTGTTTATCATTCCCCACATTCTTGCATTTGGTCGCTCGGCATGGGTATATTTTTCTCTTACAATTGTAATTATGCTTATCTGGTATTCTTTAAAGAAAAAAGAATTCCGGGTCGTTTTTAGACAGATAATTGTCATTACGTTTCTCCTTGTAGGTTTAATTTACGCTTTTCTGAAATTTGTACCGGAATCAGATTATCTGGTCTCGGCTATAGACGCGAGAATTTCCCAGGGACAGGAAGACCTTAAATATAACGAAGGAACCTATGGTACGCGTCTTGCAAACATAGGCGCGCTTATTCTGTTATGGCAAAAAAATAATATCCTCATTGGAATTGGAATGCACCCCCTATGGATTATCAGAGCTGAAACAGTTGAAGAAAATATTTATGCATGGGGCTTTTCTGATGTCGGGTGGGCTTCTGTGCTGGCGGGGTACGGTCTGGTGGGATTTATCCTGGCGTTATGTTACCAATTTTACTATTTTATTGTGACAATTAAAATTGTAAAAAATTCAAAGTATAACGATCTGCTGGTATTCTTTTCTCTTATTTTCTTTTCAAGGTTATTTTTTGATAGCGTTATAAATACTACTTACGTGGGCTTATCGGTTGGCTTGTGGGGTTTCTGGTCAACGGCTTTTTACGTTGCCGCGGTAACTTATAAGGTTGAGTATCCTGATGATGAATACAACCTGTAAATCTCTTGGTCATTTATCCATCCCTGCATCTATTTACTGCATTTCGTTTAATCAGTATTGTGCTCATATCTTACTTAAGTGTTAATATAAAATGTTTTTGCTGAGTGTTTATTAAGAACTAATACCTGTTTTAAACGCTTTATTATAGTTATATTTATGAAATTTAGAAATTTATTTACCATATTGTTTGATATTCCCGCTGTATGATACTTGCGCAGACGGTAAAACATATATACCGGAAATATAACTTCCTTATTCATATAAAGTTTAAAATTAATTACTCAAGTTGATAGTTTATATCGCTATATTACATAATCATATATGTTTAATGGCCACGGCTTCAATCGTGGACTTGATGAAATAACGTAATTATGTTACCATCCCGGGAGCTCGGTACGGTTTTCAGTATCTAAGCCGATCAACTTGAGTTAATAAATAGCTTTTAAATCTATCTAAAATTGATGAAAATTCCTTTTAACAAGCCATTTATGGCTGGCAGTGAATTTGAATATATCAAAGAAGCTGTAAGCTCAGGCAAAATTTCCGGTGACGGCATCTTTGCTAAAAAGTGCCAGGATTTCTTTGAAAAAAAGTATTCATTTAAAAAAGCGTTTCTTACTACATCGTGCACCGATGCGCTTGAAATGGCTGCTTTACTATGTAATATTTCTCCGGGTGATGAAGTAATTCTTCCTTCTTACACATTTGTATCAACGGCTAATGCTTTTGCGCTGCGCGGAGCAAAACTTGTCTTTGCGGACTCAATGAGCACGCTGCCTAATATCGATCCTGCGGAAATTGAACGACTGTTAACTCCTAAAACCAAAGCTATTGTTGTTGTTCATTATGGAGGTATTGCCTGCATGATGGACGAAATAAATGAAATTGCGTTTAAGCATAACCTGTACGTTATCGAAGATGCGGCACAGGCTTTGGATGCATATTATAAGAAGAAACCGCTGGGGTCCATAGGGGACTTATCTGCTTTTTCATTCCACGAAACAAAAAATATTTTTTGCGGTGAAGGCGGAATGATAGTTGTAAACCGGGAAGATTTGGCTAAACGTGCTGAAGTTATCCGGGATAAGGGCACTAACCGTGCCGCATTTATCAGGGAAGAAATTGAAGAATACCATTGGGTAGATATAGGTTCATCTTTTCTGCCATCGGATATTGTTGCGGCATACCTTTGGGGACAGCTTGAGCATTTGACGGAAATTCAGGAAAAAAGGCTGCTGCTTTGGAATACCTATTACTCACGGCTTCTTGAATTGCAGAAAAAAGGATTTATTAAATTACCCGTTATTCCTGATTACGCTTCAAATAATGCGCATATTTTTTATTTTCTCTGCCGTAACCTTGAAGAAAGAACTGAACTCTCAGCATTTTTGAGGTCAAACGATATCGTTGCTGTATTTCATTATCTTTCTCTGCACCGTTCACCTTACTACTTAAAAAAACACGGGACAAGAAAACTGCCCAATGCCGATATGTATTCAGATGTTTTGTTAAGACTTCCGCTGTTTTTTGAATTAAACCTGGAAAATATTGAATTTGTAGTTTCTATTATAGAAAAGTTTTATTCTACCCGATAAATGTTTTTACCCAGTGCGATTTTATTGAAAAATTAAAGATCAATAAAAAAGCCGCTCTAAACTATTTTAATTGCTAAATAGTTTGAATCGGCTTTAAATTTTTTATTAATCTCTTTAATTTACTTGATTCACTTTGAAAACTGCGGAAGCAGTTTGAAATCCCGCTTTGGCGGAACTACAAACCTACCTCGGATACTTACCTCGTTATTTTCAAACTTACATCCGGAATATTTGTCCTTTGGGTAAACATATTATCACGCCTGTTACAGCCTAAGCCTGATATAATTACATTCTGGTAATACAGCTTCAGGACAAACGGCGCTGCGTTTCCAGGTCTGAGTTCCGGCTCCAGAGTTACAAAAGTTTCATGGTTGCCGTCAAGTATATTGCCTAAAGTACTGCAGCCAGCTAAAACCCAGTCTTCGCCCGGTCTTGTATAAGCTAATCCCAAAGTACCTGCACATACGCCTGCTCCATCAGAATCCGTTGTATCTGCCCTATAAAATATACCTGTAGAAAAAACTTCGCCTGTGGTTTTGTTGCGAACGTAACCATGATACTGCCAACCCCATCCGGGTCTTAAAGCACTGCCAATTGGCCAGGAAAGTACTCCATCCTGGTCACAAAGCCATAATCCTTTGCCGCAATCGCCCGCTGTTCCTGTCGGCGCATTTACAATATACAATACACTGTTCGGGACCAATGCAGATGACATTGGCGAACCTACCGCACCTGTATCAGTAATTAACAATCTTGCGTTTACAGAATCTGTCGAAACCGTAACCGGTCCTGCAAGTATCCTTGTCAACCCGGGCTGAGTAACTACACCTTGATCAATACTTATTATTGAATATAATGACCTAGCAAGATCTGTGGTGTCATTTGCATTAACTTTTAACACGAGGGGATTTCCGGATGCATCTACAATTTCGCCTGATGAAAGGACGTTGAACCGTCCAAGATGTGCTGGTCTTGGTGTGCCAATTGAATCTGTCAAAATTATCCATAGATTATACAATCCATCATTTACCGGATCCAATGGTAGAAGTTTTACATTTTGTATAAGCTTCACTTGCCCAGCGGTTTCATTTATAGGAATTTGACCTGCATCATCGCAGCCGTAATAAAAAACGCTGCCCGATATGACTAAAACAACTAAAACATAAGATAATATTTTCATTGCATTTTTATTATTTGTTAATATAAATCTATGAACGATTCATTATATCTTCAAGTCGTTTTTAATACCCCTAAAACGTGAGATTTTCATCTTTTTTGCTTTTTTTTTCATTTTTTACTATCTATAAATATTTGGGTAAACTATATTTGAACTTAATATTCTAAAAAAAGTGAATTTACTGTATATTGGATAAATGTTAAAATGAGCTCGGACCTGCCAAATACTGCTTTTGTTATCTTCTCAAGCGGCGCTTTTGGCGGTGCTGAAAAAAAAATTACCAATCTATTTTTATATCTCCGAAAAAACTACCCCGGGAATATCCATTTTATTATTAATTCTATAATGAAGAAACACAGGAAAATTTTGAAATTAATCAGCTATGTTTATACGGGTGGCAGGAATCAATAATACAGGAATGAATATTACAGGAATTAATATTATCGGGATAATTCTTGTAATGTTCCGTCAGAAACATAACCTTGAAATGCTCTACAGCTCACTTATAGATCAAACCGAAAAGGATTTTAAAATATATTTTGTTGATAATGATCCTGAGCGTGCTGATACTGAATTTTCAAAAGAGTTAAACAAAAATTTAGGGTTAAAAATCGAATACCTTTTGTCGGGCGAAAATAAAGGCTTTGCCGGAGGAAATAATCTTGGCGCAACAAAAGCTATGGCTGATGGCTGCAAATATATTTTCTTTCTGAATAATGATACTTTGCTTGATAGCAATTGCTTAAGTGAGCTTCTTAATGCCATTAACAAAAACACTTCTATTGCCGCTGCTGCCCCTATAATTTTCTACTGGAAGGGCAGCAAAACCAGGGAGCATGTACAGGAATTTGGCGCAATTGCTGATTTTAGTTCATATAAAATCAATAAACTTTTTGAAGGCGTTAATTATTCTGAATATGAAAGCAAAATACCCGAAATCTTAAATGTAAAGCTCTTAAGCGGTGCGGCAACATTAATAAAAACTGAGGTGCTTATCAAAACAGGGCTGTGGGAAGAAAGTTATTTTGCCTATGGCGATGAAATAGATCTTGCAAGGCGCATTAATGAAGCGGGCTATAAATGTGTTGTAAATAAAAACGCAGTGCTTTGGCATAATCATAAATGGGTTAAAGATAATAAACAGGGATACTACTTTGAATACTACCTGATAGAACGAAACAAATTTTTGTATTTTCGCAAATACTCGCTTTACCGGAAAATGCTTGCTGTCTATATTATAGATAGCATCAAATTCCCATGGAGGCTTGTTTGGTTCGCAAAAATCTGTGATATGAAGCTTGGTTACTATTATTTAAAAGGAATGTATGCCGGACTGCTGGGTCATAACGGCAAACCAAATCTAAGCTTTTTGAAGTAAATAATTTTGTCATTCCCTGCCTGTCTCGCCAAGGTGTCTGCGGGAATCCAATCAATAATTTCATTTTCAAGTTCCACTAGAGCAGTAAAATAAATCAAGTATTTATTAAAATCAATTTTTAATGACAAATACCAAACAACCGTTTTTATTCCCAAAGCTGCTAAGCATCGGCTCGTTCACGCTTAAGCCTGAAAAACTCACCTGTTCTCAGGTTTCCGCTATAGCAACAGCAATTATCATTTCAATCGTTGTTAAAATATATCTCATCCCGTTTAATATGATGGATATGGGCGATTCGGCAACGCGTGTGTGGAACGCCCTGTGGTGGGCGCAAAACCCGTTCTTCGTGCTTCCGGAATCAGGTCACCCGCTGTGGTTTTACTTCATGGGTCCGATATTAAAAATTACAAATGAACTCTTTTTTACATCTGCTATCACTATGATAGCAGTAATGACAATTGCATGTATTTACGTTTTTAAACTTACCCTTGCATTAACCGATTTCAAAACTGCGATGCTTGCATTTATTATTGTTACGCTTAATCCGGTAATATTCAGGCTTAACTTCGAGCCTTATGCACAGCAAACATATCTCGCAGCGGCATGCATAATGATATATTACTTTATTATAGCGCTTGCTTCAGAAAAAAGTGTAAAATATTTTATTATAGCTGGTATATTTTCTTTCATAGCGCTTGCCTCGAGACCCGAAGCTATATTTGTGCTCATTCCCTTTTGTTTGCTTGCATTCTTAACGCGCAGGAACGGCTGCTGCTATTACATCGGGCTGACCCTGCTTTTCCAGGCTGCGTGGGTTGCCCTCAGTTATGTATTATATGGTGAGCCATTTAAATCTATTAACTCTGCCGATCAATACACTGATTCAATTAACATTCATGGCTTAAACCTTAGCTTGAGGCTTAAGGGATTTTTCCTGCCATATTATTTTCTTGCTCTGGGCTTAACTATAATACTTTTCTATTATTTCATCAAAGGAATATTATATTTTTATGCTCCGAAAGGAGTCCTTGCGCGCCAAAGGCGGGCATTTGCCAAGCATCCTTTGGATCACACGAAGCCTCCTGCGGATAAAACTCATCCTAATGTAATTTTAATAGCGCTGCTTATTCCTATTCTTGTGCCGGCGCTTGTCAATGGGGCTGCCGGCGCTAAATCAACAATCTATCATACAACGCACTATCTTTATTTAATGTTCTTCATTGCGCCAATTATTGTAGCTGCGGGATTGAATACCGATCTTACAAAAATGCGCTCAGGCATATTGCGGTCAGCATTTGTATCTGTTGTTATACTCTCATGTATTCCGCTTTCATATATAAAAGAATTTGTCCCTGAAAAGTATAACAAGCTTTTCCCGAAGATCATTCAGTTCATTGTAACCTCTGATGAGCCCGAAGAATCATCAAAGCTCATAGGCTTTATTGACGACAATATTAACCGCTACCCATCGTTGATATTTGATGCCGATGATAACACATCAAGCATATTATATATCCCTTACCGCACAAAGCTTGCGCCCCCTGAAAAAATATTAATAAGCAGCTACAATGTACCTGTTGATAAAGATGGCTTAACCTCTGAGATAAAATTGTTCATTAAAAAAAATCCGCGGGGAATTATTATGTACCGTAAAAATCCAAATACCATGATGAACAAAATATTTACTGAGCTTACCGCTCCCTACGTGCGCAACGATATGACCAAAGCTATGGAAACCGATAAATGGATGGTTTACGTTTATGAACCTCCTGCGGAATTGAAATAACATTCTGAGTAAGCGAAGCGAATGAAGAATCTATTCAGGTTCATTCTGCCGAAATTGGATTGCCGCCATGACCCTGAAAAATAAATGAATGAATAGTATAATTGCTGCTTAATTTTTCAGTAAGAGCCCTGAACTGATCTTTTGTTCCCAACGAACCGTGTAAAAATATAAGTTTCTTCCTCGTCAATTACTTCACAAATTTCCCGTATATCTCTTTAAGCTTCATATAATTCTTATCCCAGTCTGCACGGTCCTTTGCAATATCAATGCTCTTTTTCCCATGCAGCCCTATCAAATTTCTGTTGCAATAATATTCCTCCATTGAGCGTGTTAACTCCTCTGCATTTCCTTTCTCTACCATTAGTCCGTTGCTGCTATAAACCCATTCTTTAATTGCCGGAACGTCAGTAACGATAAGCCCAAGACCGCAAGCCATTGCCTCAAGCAGCGAAAGCGATGTCCCATCACTTAGCGAAGGTGAAATATATACATCAGCTGCATTCAGCAATTCAGGCAGTTCTTTATTTGGTATTCTTCCCGTTATTCTGATCTTATCCTCAAGTCCCTTTTCAGTTATATATTTCAATACATCGTTCTTTCCGGAACCATCTGAAAGCATCAGCAGCATCACATCGTCTTTACCTTCAGAAAATTTCCGGTAAGCTTCCAAAAGAAAGTTTATGCCATAAACAGGTTCAAAATGCCTGTTGAATATCAAAATGAATTTATCGCTATCCAGCTTGAGTGCTTTTCTTGCTGCATCTCTATTGCTCACTTTGAATTGCTCAAGATCAATTCCCCATGGAAAAACCGTGATCTTTTCATCTGGCAATCCATAATCACCCATAATCTTTTTCTTCACAAACTCTGCATCGCATTGTACGTGGTCACATGTTTTCATCACCTTAGCAACAAGCTTTTTTAAGATAAAACTTTTATCGGGCTCTAAGAGAATATCGGAACCCCACGGCATTGCCAAGTGCGGATGGAAACCCGAATTTGCTGCAAGTATTCCAACCTGCCATACGTACCCTGTATGTATAATATCGGGTTTAAATTCATTAACTACTTTTTTAAAATGTCTGCCTTCGCTGATAAGGGGCATCGATTTAAACACCGGCTTTTTGGAAATAATTTCGAGGTTTTCAAGTTTATCTATTTCGTATATTATTTCTCCGGCTGCATAATGGAGGAACAATACCTCGTAATCATTCACAAGTTTCTTTAAAAACCTGTAATCATGTATCCCGCCGTTTGAGCTTACATATAATACCTTCATTTATTCCTGAAATATTTTGCTTTCTGTAAAATACATAAAAATTAGGTTTCTAAATTTCACTTTGTTTTCAAGGATTTCTTCGTTTTGCGTATTACGTTTGCTGTTTTATGTCTGCTGTTTTACGTTTCGCTTTTACTTCTATCAAACAACCTATTAGCCGGCTTTAAAAACGAATTGTCAAATGAGCTTAAAAAAAGCAGTGACAGAATTAGAACGAAAGGGATAATTGTTACATAATTACGCATCTCTTCTATGCTGAAACTTATAAGAACTGATATTACATACGGAATTATAACCAAATTTACATATAAGAGAGGACCTCTAAATCTTTTCCATGTTCCTGAAAGCAAAAATATAATTATAAATAAATGCAATCCACCGAAATTAAATAGAACATTCCTTATAATAATATGGTCTGGAAGGATTTGAAACAGGCTTAAATTCCTCGGCAGGTTATATATTACAAAATATCCCCCTGTGCTTATGAAATATGCATCCATAAGTTTGTAAATGCCAATAAACATTGCACTCATAACTGCTGCATATATTATTGTTTTAACTTTGAAAAGTTTATTGTAATTGTATAAAAGAAAGGCAACTACCAGGTATCCCACTGAAGGATGGTTCAGCACGCCAAGAAAAAACACAGCCATCAACCAGTTGTATTTTTCGGATACAATACAATAGAACCCCAGAATAATTATTAGCAGAATGCTGAAATCCATATAAAAGAACTGCCCGTTCATAATTATAATATTCCAAATCATTGGATAAATAATTATTGATGCAAGCCAGCAGTTCATAGCCTTGCCTTTAAAATACTGTCCCAGCAGAAGATAGAATGAAAACAGTATCATATAACAAAGCATTATGGTTATAAGGAAAAACAACGCTTTATCCGGAATAACTTTCACAAAAAAAATAACCGATTGCACCGCTTCGAAAATTAATGGGATAAGAATTCGGAACTGTATCGGCTTTATTGCTTCGCCATTTAGCACAGCATATATTGCACCGCTTGAATCAGGTGAAAAAAAATCAGCCCTTGAAATAAACTTATGGTAATATAAATAGCAAAGCGTAAACGATACCATTAAATAGTATAAATGTATCAGTATGGAAGGGTAGTCGTCATTTGGATATTTTTTATTAAGATATTTTATCAATATTGTTTGATTTAAATTTTTATCGCTTTCCTGCCTGTTACATAATGCTGCGCTCCCAAAGGCAGCCAGCCGAGAGCGGATTCTATGCTTCTGAATAACTTTGCCTGGAATGGGAAAAAAACTATATAGGCATCGTCAAATACTTTCAGGTTTGCTGTTTTAAAAAGACTCTTTATTTTTCCGTGGTTCAGCAAAACTGCATCCCTGTCAAACTCACAATCTCTTACTACTTTTCTTGTCAATGGATTAAAAGGGTTATGCTCAAATACTGCCGCTATACCGCCCGCCTTCAATACCCTTTGCATCTCAATTGCAAAATTTTCCCACATTGCAGGCGGCACATGATGCATAACGTTTATTGCAAAGCAAAGGTCAAACGTGTTATCTTCAAATGGCAGCCGCGCTCCGTCATATATCATGTAATTTACTTCGGGATTGTTTAACTTCGCTTTTTCTACAACGCCTTCTTCAATATCAACGCCGCATAAATTTTTTATTCTTACTTTCAGAAATTTGTCAACAAGTCCAACCCCGCAGCCGATATCAAGCGCCTTTATATTAACAAGCTGACCGAAACTCTTTTGGGCAAGCCTTAGCAGAAGCTCAGCTTTTATCTCAATAAAAAAATCTACCTCCTGCCCTATGAAGCCAATAGAATCATCTATCTTTGATTTATATGTCTCAACATAGTCATCAAAACTAACTTGCTTGCTGTCCTTATCGTTTTCTTTGCTGATATTTTCAGTAACCCCTGAGTTATTATTTATGCTCAATTATTGTTTTTTCGATGTTTTACCTATAGGAATTAACCCTAAGCGCTCAAAATTACTTAAATCTATTTGTTAATGTTGTTTTGCTTTGCAAAACGGTTTATCCAAATAGTTAAATATATTAAAAATAATGTAGTTATCATAGGAATAAGTTCCGTATAAACCCTAACTTCGGTTATGTAGGTTACATAAATTCCAAAGATGTAATACGGCACAAGTGCCAGGTTCATATACACTTTTCTTCTATCGGGATACTTCTTCCACGCGCCTGTTACAAATAATAAGATCACAAAAATATAGAGCCCCCCGAAATTAAGCGCAAGATTCTTAAGCAGTATCCTGTTGCTGAATAATTCTTTTACTATCCTGATGTTTTCATAATAACCAACCTCAAAGGTATCACCTGGGTTATTCCTGAATATATAATTCAGCAGAAGCCTGTATCCTATTAAGATAATACCTAGCAAAAAAGTGTTTAGGATAACTTTCTTTGTGAAAATATTTTTGTAATTAAAAAGCAGGTAAGCAAATATAAGGTAACCTGCTGTTTCTTTATTCAAAATACCTATTATAAATATTACAATAAATAATCCCATCTTTTCATTTAAGATATAATAAAGCCCCGCGGTGAAAAGAAGTATGGCAGTGAAATCGTAATACTGGAAAGACTGGTTTAAAATTATATAGTTCCATAATATCGGATACAGTATTACAGGAGCTATCCACAGCAGGTATCTTTTATTTTTGAAATACCCGCAAAGCAGCTTATAGTAAACCACCTGTATTAAAAATACAATTACAACATTGTATGCGCTGTATAAATACTTTTCGTAGATAACAAACAGTGGCTTAAAGAAGTCAAATACAATAGGCATCAACAGTCGGAATTGGTATGGCTTGGCAGTTTCAAATGATGCGACGGCATTCAGACTGTTCGGCGCGTTCCAGTCAACCGGTACAACAATTTTTTTATGATACAAATAACATAATGCCATAGATAAAATAAGGTAGAGCAACAAAAACCCGTAAGGTATTTTGTTTGGCTCACCCCTGTGATACTCCCCAGTCATATCTATTTCCGAAGGAGTATGATCGTAATATTGGCTGTAGCTCATTTATGATTATTTTTAGTAACACAGACATTCCTGTCTGTGTTGCTGTTTTTCCCGGGGAGTTTCGGCTATCCGGTAATGAAAAGTTTATTTAATAACAGAAATATTCTTTGGCTTTTTATCATTGATGCACAGACAAGAATGTCTGTGCTACCGGATTCCCTATTTTATATATTTCTCCCCTAGTTTTTCGGCTCATAATATATCGGCACGCACCAATGGTTCCCTGCAACCCAGTCGCTGTTTGGCAGATCAACATCATGCTTCAGTATGCGGTGACACTGTTCATCATATACTTTCCCTGTTGATTTCTCTATAGGGTCAAACACAATATACTTGTAATACCCCGATATCATCCCATCGGGCAGTTTTACACGGTTGCTGTATAGAGAGTCCAGCTTACCTGCGTAATCATTTTTGAAATCAATAATATCCTTCAGCCTGTCGGTTTCAATTGCGCCAATTGCCGCTTGAAATTCCGTTATCCTGTAATTCAATCCGCGCACTTTGTAATCAAACTTTCCGTAATTGCGGAATTTTTTCGCATGCTCTATTACATCCTTATGTTTTGATACAAGCATTCCGCCTTCACCCGTGGTGATAGTCTTTGTGGCGTAGAATGAATAAAATCCCGCATCTCCCCACTCACCCGGATTCCTGCCGTTCCACGAAGCTCCCGCTGCATGTGCGCAGTCTTCAAGCAGTATGATATTATTCTGCCTGCAGTAGTCAGCAATTTTTTCAAGTTCAAATGCCAAATGACCGCCTATATGCACGACCCATATTGCAGCAGGCTTGTATTTTTCTGCTTTTGCCTTCATATCTTCAAAGCTCATGCAAAGGTCAAACCTGTTACAATCAACAAACTGCACTTCTGCCCCTGCCTGCAATGTTGCCAGAGGAGTTGCCATAAATGTATTCGATGGACACAGTACCGTCTTCCCCTTTAAATCATAGAAATCCAGCGCTGCAAGCGCAGCACCTGACCAGCTTGAAAATGCAACTGAGCCAAGATTGTTCATCTCTGCCCATTTGTTCTCGAACAGCTCCGTATAATAGCCTTCAGTCCATTTATTGGAAGCGACTATCTTATCAAATGCTTCATGCACCTTAGGTAAATCTCTTATATCAAACCCAATTGAAAAATTCATATATTTATTTTATTTCCGCGTTACTTATCTGTTATAATAATCTTTCACACATTGCTCCCCTCTCCCTTGGGGAGAGGGGGTTAAGGGGTGAGGGCTATTTATCAAACCCTATTGAAAAATTCATTCTATATTAGTATTCTGAAATTTAAACATAGCCAATTTTCTGATTTACCGACAAAAGATACGAATAGGGGTTTTCGCTAATAATTTTTTTTCTTTTCTTGTTATATAAGATTCCTTGACAAACTATTGATGCACCAATAGCTGCGAATAAAGCAATCGGTCCAAATACTGGTCCTAGCGCTAAAGCTGGTATAGATGTTTTAGATATACTAGCAAATGAAATCTGCATTACTCCACCTATAATATGTTTAATTCGGAATGCGGAAAGAGCATTTTGTAAATCATTAATTGATGGTTTAATTTCATTTATTACAATATCATTTATTTGTTGCGTAATATTACCTGGCTCTCTTTTAAAATCAAGAACATCGCATAAACGGGATACCTCGGTTCTAAATCTACCTAATTCGTCCTTGTGTTTGTTTCTAAAATCAACTATCTTTTTTACACTTGTTTCAGGATTAATATATATTCTCTTTAATATAATTTCAGACATTATTCCTTCATTCCATACCATAGATTCTTGATCTGAAGCATTGGTTCTTCTTGAATAATTAGTATTATATTTTAACCTAAAACTATTTGTAAACTTATTGAAATCTATTTCATTAGTTAACAACGAAACGCCATTACTCTCGGCTAGCTTTGTCGCTAAAATGGGCATATAAATATTAGCAATATTTTTGTCCATTAATATTTTATCTCTTTCTCTAGTAAAATTTCTTTGCAGTTCTCTTATTAAAAAATGAGACATTTTATCGTTATAAATGTGATAATCAAATATTTCCTCTGACATTTTATCTTTGTAAATTGCATTTTTGTTATCCGAATAAGCCGTAGTAAGTATTTTAATCCCTTCGGGACTTTTAAAATATTTCAAAAACTCCAATCCACTTTCTTTAATAATCCCCATTTGTGAATTAACTTTATATGGTATAATGCAATTAGCGTCGAAAAACTCCTCAGTAACTCGGTTATTATAAGGCTTTCGAATTGATTCTGGTACTATGGTGTGGATTTTGTCCCAATAAAGTAAAGCATTTTTCAGCCAAACACTTTCCTTAATATCAATCCAAGCCAAGGATAAAATAATGCTTGTGTGAATGCCATAATTCCTCCTTTTTACATAAAGTTTGTTAAATTACCCAATCAGCTCTTCACTCGAATCAAAATAATGATTATAATAAACCTTCTGCTTCGGGTCTTTAATTTCCTTTGATACAAGCTTTTCCCATATTTCCGCTGCAGCATTGCTTATTGAATGTTTAACCGTAAAGCCAAGCTCGCTTTGTATTTTCTTAAAAGATACCCTGTAATCCCTGGCGTCAATGCTCTCGCCTTCTATCTTAACCGGAATTTCCTTTCCGCTTACCTGTTTGATACCAGAGGCAACCTGCATAGCAACATCTGCAATTACATAGTTCTGCTCTTCGGAGCCAACATTGTAAATTCTTCCTGCTGCCTGGTCTGATTCAAGTACTCTAAGATATGCATCTGCCGCATCAGGCAGCGAGAGCAGCGGACGCCACTGATTACCGCCAAATACATTTATCCTGCCTTCGGTGAATGCTGTCATTGTCATTGTATTTACAACAAGGTCAAACCTCATTCTTGGAGACCATCCATATAGTGTTGACATCCTCATTATCACAGGCTTAAAATTATTATCGGCTATGCCCATTATACTTTCTTCGCTTGATATCTTTGTCTTCGCATACAGGCTCACGGGATTCAGCGGCGCCTCTTCATCTAGTATATCAGCACCCACGCCATACACGCTGCATGTTGATGCATATATGAATTTATTCACACCAGCCAGCTTGGCAGATGATGCCACAACCTGCGCCGCTAGAAAGTTTGTTTCAACTGTCTGCTCGGGTCTTGCTTTGCTTGCGGGATCTCCAACAACAGCGGCAAGCAGAATAACGCTTCCTGCATCACGTATAGCAATGTTTACGGTTTCAATATTCCTTATATCGCCTTCTATTATTTCAACACGTTTATCTCCGGCATAATGTTCCACTGACTTCCTTCCGTAAATAAAGCTGTCAAGTATTCTTACCGGGTAACCTTCAGCAAGCAGCTTATCTGTTAACACTGCTCCAAGATACCCCGCCCCGCCAATTACTAAAACTTTTTCCATCATGTTTTTCATACCCGCGAAAGCGGATAACCATTCAATTTTTGTTTATAGCTTCCCTAATAAAGAACAATTGTTCATTGTTCATTGTTCGTTGTTCATTGAATCACCGTCTTCACATATTTTTCCATCGCCTGCCTGTAACTATATTTCGGCTTCCATCCAAGCATACGCTCCGCTTTTTCGCTTGATATATACCTTCCCTTATAATTACCCCTCCTGTCTTCTATGAACTTCACCTTCGCTTTTATGCCGATTATCTCTTCAAGTGTAGTTACAATATCAATAACCTTTACAACTTCCCTGCCGTTAATATTAAAAATTTGATTCTCTCCATCGTTCTTCAGACAACTAAAATTGCCTTCAGCCAAATCACGCACATAAATAAACTGTCTTGTCTGGCTTCCTGTGCCATGAATGGTTATTTCTTCGCCCTTTAGTATCTTATCTATAAAAATTGGAGTAACCGTTGCCGCCCTTGCTCTTTCGCCAAAAGGGATCCCATAGCGCATAATTGTATAATTCACGTCGTAAAGAGTCTTGTAATTTTTACAGAACATCTCTGCGGCTATTTTTGATGAAGTATAAAGGTGGTCTGGGTTCTGCGCATAAGTTGTTTCTTCGGTAATCGGGGTATCCTCATCACCTTCCACGCTGCCGTATATCCATTCAGTTGATGATAGCAGTACTCGCCCTACATTATTTTCCCTTGCCGCTTCAAGCACATTCAGCGCGGAGCTTGATGTATTTAAATTTGATACAACGGGCTCCTGGAAAAAAATATTCACATTTGCCTGTGCTGCCATGTGATATATTGCATCAACTCCCCTGGATTCTTTTTTAAACTTTTCGTTATTGTTTACATCTCCAACAATATGCTGGCACCTCTGTCCATAAACCGGCGCTTCAAGGTCATAAATAATTACTGTATGACCTTCTTCCATCAGTACATCAACAACATGCGATCCTATAAATCCTGCGCCGCCTGTAACAAGTACTTTCATTTATATAAAATGTTGATTTTATTTATCCTTAATTGTAAAATAAACATATATAAAAGCATTAAAAATACATAATTTTACTCGACCCAATACAGTATTCCTGACTTTGCGGTATTTCTGCGAAGAAAGACTCTGTAAAAAAATATTTCTTGTTTTCTTAACCTGCTCTCTCTTGGGCGGGAATCATTATTTCTCTGCATGCATTCTGAAATTCTCAATATACTCTACTGCAAGTGCTTCCATAGAAAATTTCTTTATCGCATTAACTTTTATTCCATCAGAAAGCCTGCCAATTATTGATGGATCCATTATAACTTCCTCCATCAGCGAGGCAAGTCCCTCCGCAGTATTATCAAATATCAACCCGTCGGTTCCTTCTTTCACATATTCACGGAATCCCTCTAGGTCACTGCATATTGAAGGCACCTCCTCGCTGTAACCAATAAGCAGCGGTCCGCATTGCGTAACCTGCCTGTAAGGAAGTATAAGTATATCGTTTTCTTTATAAATTTTGTGAATTTGCCTGTAATCGATAAACTCATTATATATGCCGGAGTTTTCAATATTCCTTATCTTGTCAAGAATTGTTTCGCTTTCATACTTCAGCTTACCGTAAATATTCAGGTCAAACTCAAGACCCTTGTTTTGCATTATCACTGCTGCATCAAGAAGCATTTCAATTCCTTTATACTGCTCAACAGAACCGAAAAAGAAGAACCTAATTTTATTGTTGATATTGGATTTTTTGCATTCGGTTTCTTCGCTGGATTCCTTATAATAATTAATTATTGGAAGCTGGAAAACAGGTGGATAGAACCCGTGTTGTTTGTTGAATATTTCCGCCTGCGCTTTGCTTGCTGCGCATATTTTCTTCAAAGCAAACTTCGTTGTCATTCTAACGGAAAATATTCCGTGCCTGTCTTTGCTTTCCGGATGAAGGTCAACATCGTGCATCACCACAAGAAATTTTTTTAGAATAATATTGGCTATCAGCAACTGGTAAACTGTCATAGTATTGAACCATACAACATCGGGTTTCATTTTCCTTATTCGGAAGAGGAACATTATCTCTGCAATAAAGCTCAATGGATTGCGGAAGCGTCTGCGCTGAATAAACTCAGCTCCTAACATTTTACACCACCTGTTAATTTCAGTTGTCTTTTCCTTTGCCTGAATGAAGACTTTAAGCTCAATATGATTTTTCAGCTCCTGAACAATAGAATAGCTGTGGTCAATGTAGCTTTCGGAAGTGAGGTAAACTATTTTCAAATTACCGTTTTAATTCTTATCCATGAATAATTTTGAAATATCAACTGCGTTCAGGGTGTTCATACAGGTAACTATTTTATCGCACTTGTTTAAATAACAGCATAAACAGTCAACTTTATCTGAATAAATTATTTTTCCATTGCTAAACACATCAAGCTCTGTATTCGAGGTGGGTCCAACAATAACAACCGAGTATTTGCCAAGCGCTGTTGCAATGTGAAAACATAATGAGTCTGAGGTGAAAATTTCAGTCGCAAGTGATACTATGCAGATAAAATCTTCCATGGAATTATCACAGCCGAAATATATTATGTTTTCGCGGTTAAGATTTTCAAGCTCACCCGAAATTCCCGCATAGAATACTTTATCCTCTTCACCCGCTATTATGCCAATTGCTGTTTTGGGGTATTTGCGGCTGAGTATATTTACAAGTTCTGTATATCCCCCGGCTGTCCATTTCTTATACTGCCACCGGTTGCCGCCGCCAAGATTTATTAATATTAATTTATCAAAGCTTTTTAAAATGTGTTTTTCTTTGAGCTCTTCCGAGCGATTTATCTTTTCGAGTGGCAGGTGCATAAAAGGCTCAGAGCCTTCATATTTAAAACCGCAAATATCATGTATAATTTCATGATAAGTCCTTTGATTGCGCTTCTTAACGTTGTCATTAACTCCCATCAGGTACCACTCGTTTGCAAGTGTATTTATAGGGTAAGGTTTGCCGTTTACAATATAATAGCCAAAGCGCTGCTTTGCGTTTATCCGATTCATAATTTTACAACTCTCGCTTCCGCTATCAAGGTTTATCGCAACATCAAACATTTCGCAGTAAATGTTGTCAAGTTCATCACTGATGAAATATATTTCATCTATCATTTCGTTATCTTTTAGCACCCCGTAAGAGCGCTGCTTTGTAATCCATGTAATGTTTGATTCAACATAGCGCGCCTTTAATGTTGGCAGTATTGATGTTGTCCTAAGTACATCGCCAACTGCATCAAGCTTAACTATTATGATTTTCTTTTCCCCTTCTGTTTCGCAGTATGGTTCTGCGTTCGGAATTTCGGGGTATGGTTCGGTAATGCTGGTATCCTTCTCATAATAGCTGCACTCTTCGCAGAACACACCATGCTCTTTGTTAGGCTTGCAGGGTCTATCACCATAGAAGTGGATGCAGTCAAAATGTATTTCTGGAAGCTCTGTCATTAATAATAAATTATTACATTATTCAGCCCGCCCTCTCATTTTTAAGAGGTAATGCACTTATGGCGCATGGAGGGTAAGTCTTATATATTCTTCGTTTCTTCTACTATGAATGTAGGACGCTTTCTTGTTGCGTCAAAATTTCGCCACAGGTATTCGCCGACAATACCTATGCTAAGAAGTATAAGCCCGCCTGTTACAAATACTGCAACAATTATAGAGGGGATCCCAAACAACGGTGTGCCTGAAATAAATTTACGCAATATAATATAAAGGGCAAGCAAAAATGCCGGCACCCATGTAAGCATGCCAATAAACGAAGCTATCCTGAGCGGCCTTGCTGAAAATCCGAAAAATGTATCAAATGCCAGCTTCAGCCTTTTGAAAAATGACCAACGGGATTTACCCTGCTTGCGCTCCCTGCGGTGGTAATTTAAAAACCGCCTGCCAAAGCCAAGCCATATTATCTGAACGGTTAAGTGTGAATTCTTTTCGTCCATATCAACAAGTATCTTAGCCTGCTGTTTGTTTATCATGCATAGGTCAAATCCTGTTTTGGGATACTCCGGCAGTACAAGAGCGCGGAATATCTTATAAAACGCTGCTGAAAATAATTTTGATAAAAACGGGTCCTGCCGGCTTTGCCTTACGCATAGCACCAAGTCGCGTTTATTTCCCTTAACCCACTCGTCATACATCTGTGGAATAAGCTCCGGAGGGTCCTGTAGGTCAGCCGCAAGGAAAACTACTGCGTCACCTGTAGCATAATTCATACCCGAAAGTATTGCAACATAAGCCCCGTGATTTTTTGAGAGCTTCACCAGCTTAACCTTAGGGTCTCCCAGGACAATTTCCAGCATCACCCGGTATGACGCATCCTTTGAGCCGTCATCTACAAATACTAATTCATAATCAAATTTCTGTGACTGCTCCTTAAGTACATCGCTTAAAACGGAGTGCGTTTCCTTAAGCACGTCTGCGTTGAAATAAACGGGGATTATTACGGATATTTTATCCAAATTTTCTGTTTTTGCGTAATTTTGCAATTAATAATAAATAAATTTTTTTATATATTAAATCCTATTAAAATAGTTAATAAATCCGCATTTTAGGTAGGCAATTTATTGTTATTTCTGCTTACTTGCCCGGAAAACATCTATATGAAAACATATATAAGAAAACATATTTAAATGGATAAAAAAAGTTACTCGGTGTGTCACCTGCTTTATGAAGAATACCCGCGAGACCCGCGTGTTAGGCGCTATGTAAATGCTCTTAACGAAAATGGCATCCGTTGCATAGTTATCTGCAGCAAAAAAAAGAATGAACCGTTCTTCCAGAATATCCAGGGCAATTTAGTATATAGAATACCTGTATCAAAAAAACGCGGCAGCTTTTTCTTAACGCTTATCGAGTATCTTTTGTTCACCTGGATATCTTCACTTCTTTTAGTTTACACGGGAATCAAATACCGCTATAAAATAATTCATACACATACCCTGCCTGATTTCCTCATTTTTGCTGCCGTATGGAACAAGCTCTTTGCCGCTAAGCTTATCCTGGACCTGCATGAGATCTTTCCGGAACTTTACATGGCAAGAACAGGCGCAGCTTACGATTTATTCAATGTTAAGCTTATTAAACTTGCCGAAAAGTTTTCAATTAAACTTGCTGATACTGTTATCACAATTCACGATAATGCAAAGGAAATATTTACCAAACGCAATAAAGGGATTGAAGGAAAGATAAACGTTGTTATGAATTCAGTTGACCCGTGTGAATTTCCATTGCCTGCCACGCCTTCGGAAAATGAATTTATAATAATTTATAACGGAACAATTGTAAAGCTGCTTAGCCTAACATTGATAGTAAAAGCCCTTGCCAAGCTGAAAAATGAAATGCCTGAAGCGGATTACGATAAAATTGTTTTCAGACTCTATGGCGATGGTCCCGCTCTTAAAGAGATACTTGCGCTTGCAAAAACAATGGGGGTAGCTGATAAAGTGCAGTATATGGGCTACCTACAGCCTGCCGATATGAGAAGGGAAGTCATTAAAGCAAATGTGCTCATACTTCCGCCATTAAAGAATGTTTACAGCGATTTATTTTATACAATTAAGTTGATAGAAACGATTTATCTTAAAATACCCGTTATTGCAACAAGACTTAATACATATAAAAGATATTACAGGGAAGACTCGTTATTTTACTTTGATTCAGGAAGCACAGCTCAGCTGGCAGATAATATAAAAAATGTGTTTTACAATAAAGAACTTGTACTCCAAAAAACAACAAATGCCCGCGCTGACTATGATATACTTAACTGGGAAATAATGCGCAACCGGTATTTAAAGATAATTAATTACATGCTATCCTGAACGCATTATTTGCATAGATTTGTGCGAAGTTCAGCTTTAATAAATACTCTGTTCAGCTTAATGTGTCGTTTATTATATCCACTATCCGAATAAGCGCTTGCTGTATAAAAAATTAGCCGCCGCAAATTAATGCGGCGGCTGGGGGAATAAAGAAAAGAACAACATGAAGAAAAATCTGAAATACTGCTTTAGAGGAAAACTTATATTATTTACTGTTTATTCTTTGTTGTTTATTAATTGCTATTTGACAACTTATTAGACAACTTGTTACGTTAGTAATTCTCTGTTTCGAATATAGGGTGAATGGTTAGTATTAGCCATACCGTAATTAGGGTAATGCAAGGGGGCGTCCTGGCAAATACTTATAATTACACTCTATTGAATGTACCGTAAAAGCGTTAGGCTTGGTGAGGACTTTCAAATTTTTAACCTGTCTATTTTACCCACAATGAAAAATGGTATTTTAAAATGAATATAGCATCATAGAATACTAAACCTAACTGGTTTAATGCACATCTTTAAATCTTCAGGTCCAGCTCAATTGGGCAGTGATCACTTCCCATTACTTTCGAGTGAATCTTAGCATCTGTAACAAGCTTTCTCATTTCGTTTGATATGAAAAAGTAATCTATCCTCCAGCCAACATTCCTATCTCTTGCTCTTGTAATCTGGTCCCAATAAGTATATTGCCCCGGCTTATCGTTGTATTCCCTGAAAATATCTATATAGCCCAGTTTCACAATAGTATCCAGCCATTCTCTTTCTTCGGGCAGAAATCCGGTGTTCTTTGAATTTTCCTTCGGTCGCGCAAGATCAATTTCTTTATGAGCAGTATTATAGTCACCGCAAATAATTATGTTCTTCTGTTTCTTCCGCTTTTTTTCTATATGGAAAAATAATTCGTTGTAAAAATCTAGCTTGTATTTAACGCGTTCGGGTCCCCTGCCGCCGTTTGGAAAGTAAACATTGTAAATTGTGAAATCTTTGAAGTCGGTTTGCAGCACCCTGCCTTCGTTATCGTAATACGGATTCCCTAAGCCTTTCTTAAAGCTAACTGGAGGTGTTTTAGAATAAGTAGCAACGCCGGAATAACCCTTTTTTTCTGCTGAGAAGAATTCCGACCAGCATCCGCAGTATCTTTTCACTTCTTCATCAAGCTGCTCAGGCTGCGCCTTGGTTTCCTGAAGGCATAATACATCAGGCGAAGCCTTCTTAAACCATTTGGGAAAATCCTTTTTCCAAATTGCTCTTATGCCGTTAACGTTCCAGCAGAATATCTTAATTTCTTTTTTTGCCATGTCCTTGGTGTAATACCCGTCCCGCATGAAATGCGGGATAAACTCCGGCAGGTATCTTTAATAATTTTGAAATATGATTAATTTGCGGATAACTACTCTTTGTTGGCTTTTAAAAAATAACTTTATTGTTTATTTTATCCAGAAAATAAATAAAATTCCCTTTGATAAGATACTAAATTAACGGGTTACTATCAAATTTCATAGTATAAAATTTATGGAATAGGTAAATTTGGATGTTACCTGTGAGCATATAGAACAACACTCAACAACAAACTAACTATGTAAGATGAAAGACAGTAAACAAAAATTAATTGAAGCTGAGGTAAAAGCTCTGCAGCTCTTTCAAACAATAGAAGCCCGTAAAATGATCTCAGCAGGGAAATCTGAAAAACAGCTTAATAAGGAGATCTTTGAGCTAGCATTTGAGTTGTTCGGAATTGAAAAATACTGGCATAAAAGGATAGTGCGGGCGGGAGCTAATACGTTAGAGCCGTATAATGAAAATCCGCCTGATCTGATAATTCAAGCTGACGATATCCTGTTTTTTGATTTCGGACCGGTCTTTGAAGACTGGGAAGCCGATTTTGGAAGAACCTATGTAATTGGTAACGATCCGTACAAAATAAAATTGAAAAATGATATTGAACTCGCATGGCATGAAACCAAAGCATGGTTTGAAAAACAAACCAAACTTACAGGGGCAGAGTTTTATCATCGTATAACCAGAGTTGCAAAAAACTATGGATGGGAGTATGGCGGCCCTCTTGCGGGTCACCTGATTGGGCAGTTTCCCCATGAAAAGCTTGAACCCGAAAACTACGGACTCTATGTACATCCCAAAAATCCCAATGATATGTTTTTACCCGATGTTAATGGAAACAAACGACACTGGATACTGGAGATACATTTTGTTGATAAAGAAAAACAGATCGGTGGCTTCTTTGAGCAACTTCTGGTATGAATATATCAACCTTAACAATGATAATTAATATATTAATATGATCCTTTGCAAAAGAACTGATTCATAGAATAAAGATTTTACTAAACTTGTTTCAGAGCTTGATTTTGAAAAGGCATTGATATAAAAATAACTTCGTGTATTTCGCCTGATTTTTTGTTTTTAATAAGTTGTAACTCGTGGCTAATCCTTTCGGGAAGTCATCTCTTACTAAATCCCCTCTTTATCCCAGCAAATCCCCTATCAAGAAAATTATTTACAAGCTCTGATTGTTCTTCCGGTGTTTTCATTTCTAAGATAGCTTCATACGTAAGTATAAGCCCTTGCCAGTCAGTATCATGTAGATTCGCGCCTTCGGGCAGATCAAGCGTATTCATTTTTCTGAGCTCTGGATAAATTGTCATATAAATATACGGCAGCACGTACATTTCGTCACCATTAGATACGCCTATACCCATGAACTCATCAATTTCATCTATCTTGCGCCCGCTGAACCACTTGAAAGCATTATCAAAATGATGCGGCCATAAGCATATTTGTGTTTTCACTCCGTCATTTGATGCAATTTTTTTGTGGAACTCGCTAAGCAATCCCGATAAATTCACAAACTGAGCGAGAAATTCCTGCGCGGCTCTCTCATCAATTTCGGTTTTCTTTGTGTTATCAAAGTCATCCGCTGTAAGTTTTGGGGTAATATTAAACTCATCGCTGAATGCACTTAAGATTTCAGCGCAAAGCTCATTCAATGTTTTTCCAATAACCGAAAATGATACATACTTATTCCTGTTATCAGCAATTTCCACGCAGATCATCTCTGCATTAAATCCAATTTCAAGCTCGTTATATTTATCCATAGGGGGCGTGCAGAAACCTTTGCCTGCAACACTCAACCACAGGTTATCACTTTTCGCAATAGGCTCTATCATAACTTCCCTGAAGTGCCCGATCAGCTTCGCTATAGAATGCATGCGCCTTCTTGTTTTTACATATTGCTGCTCGTCAAATATTGGGAACATCTTCTTTTATTTATATTTAAAAAAATTCCCGTAAAAAACACTATAGTGTTTTGAAAACGGGTCACGAAGCGCTCTTCTAAATCTATACTTATAGTTAAACATTTTTTAATTCTTTCAAATTCTGTGCTTTTTACAATTCCACTCTTCTACCTTGTACAGGGTCTGATTGGCGGATCACATTTTCTTTTTGAAATTTCACATTTCACGTTTGACATTTGACGTTTCACGTTTTGCTATCTAACAACCGGTTTTCCTTCTGATTTCCAGTTGCTGATACCGCCCTTAAGATTATACACCTTCTCGAAACCCAGACCCTTAAGCGTATTTACCGCGCCAACACTTCTTGAGCCTGATGCGCAATAGACAAGGTATGTTTTGCTTTTATCCAGCTTTTCAACATAACCCTTAAATCCGCCTGAAGTATAGCTGATATTCTGCGCCCCTGCAATTTTATCACCACCGAACTCAAAGCCGCTGCGAACATCCAGTATCACTGCATCTTTTTCCTTTGTAAGCTCTTCAAACTTTGCGGGCTCAATATCAGCCTCTGTAGATTTCGGTCCGCTTAAAAAAAATTTGTATATCAGAACCACCGCAGCCACAACTATTAATGCTATTATTATTTTATTGTTCATTTAACTGTATTGAAATAACGAAATTATTAACTCAAGTTGACCTTTTGTAACTCGAAACGCTGTTTCGAGCATAAATTACTCTAATCTGGATGTTCCATTTACAAACTTTAAATCATTATTAAACAATGACATAAAGAACTCAA
>JAYTUN010000138.1:0-5546 GCA_043744495.1 Ignavibacteria bacterium | reverse complement strand
AAAGATAGTGTCTTTTATACTGATTATAGCGGTTTAGATATATCTATTGATAAGAGTGAATTAGTAGATGGGAATGAATCTAATTGGCACATTGAACCCGAATACTTACTTGGAACTGACCGTTACGGAAGAGATATATTGAGCCGTTTAATTTATGGCAGCAGAATCAGCCTTGCAGTTGGCGTTATATCAGAAAGCATAGCAATTTTTATAGGTGTATTCCTCGGAGCGCTTGCAGGTTATTTCAGAGGTAAAACCGATGCAGTTATTATGTGGTTTATTAATGTTGTATGGTCCTTCCCATCTATTTTATTTATTATTGCCCTATCGGTTGTATTGGGAAAAGGCTTTTGGCAGTCTTTTGTTGCAATTGGATTAACAGGCTGGGTTGATATTGCAAGGATTGTAAGAGGACAGTTCTTTTCACTGCGTGAAACTGAATATGTTGAAGCAACAAGGGCTCTTGGTTACAGACCCACACGAATTATTTTCAGGCATATTCTGCCAAACACAATTGGACCCATAATTGTTACAGGTACAGCCGGACTTGCAACATCAATAATTTTTGAAGCAAGCTTAAGTTTCCTTGGACTCGGCGTTCAGCCGCCAACTGCAAGCTGGGGACAAATGGTTTTTGACGGGTACAAATATATTGTAGCAGGTACTAACTATGGCTTAGCCCTCTATCCATCGCTTGCAATTATGATTACTGTTTTTGCTGTGAACCTAATTGGTGATGGTTTAAGAGATGCTTTCGATCCTAAAATGCGCAGATAAATCACACTTCTTCAAAAGCAGTTTTGCGGAGAGCGAAGTGCTTGCCTGCTATGCAGCAGATGAAGCAATTTCATTAATACAATTTAATTCCAAAATATTACTTTTCTTATTCCTGCTAAATATTTAATATGAACGACTTAAAATACTTATTATTCCTTACTAAAATTGACGGCTTAGGCTCAGTAAGGATAAAACGGTTAATTGATAAATTCGGCTCTGCCGAAAAAGTTTTTAAATCCCCGGTTTACAAGATAGCAGAAGTTGAAAATATCAGCGATAAAACTGCGCAATCTATTTTAAATTCATTTAGTAAATTTTCTGATTTTGACGGAATATATGATGAATATTTAAATAAAGCAGAAAAACTGAATGTACGGATATTAACCATTGGCGATAGTGACTATCCCGAACTGTTGAAAAAAATATATGACCCTCCGGTAATACTTTATCTAAGAGGTAATTATAAACAAAAAGATCTGGACAATTCAGTTGGAATTGTTGGTACCAGAAAGCCAAGTGATTACGGCAAAAAAATCTCGGAAAAATTTGCCGAAGAGCTTTCTTCTATAGGTATTTCAGTCATAAGCGGGTTTGCAAGGGGAGTGGATACATTTGCACACAAAGCGGTTCTTGCAAATAAAAGATCCAAAGCTATAACTGCAGCAGTATTTGGATGCGGTGTTGATATGATATACCCGCCGGAAAATAAAAAGATTTATGAGGAAATGATCGAAAAAGGATTGCTAATATCTGAATATGAACTATCTGCAATTCCAGATGCAGTTAACTTTCCCAAAAGGAACAGAATTATCAGCGGACTATCGCTTGGCACGATTGTAATAGAAAGTGATATAGATGGAGGAGCTCTTATCACAGCACACGCTGCGCTTGACCAGTCAAGGGAAGTTTTTGCTGTTCCCGGTTATATCACATCAAAGGTTAGTCATGGAACCAATACCCTGATTAAAAACGGACAGGCAAAGCTGGTCGAAAATATTGATGATATACTTGTAGAGATAAGAAATAAATTCATAGGATTAAATATTGATCTTAACGGGCACCCCGGTGTAGAAACTAAACCTGAACCGGAGCTTAAAGGAAACGAAAAGCTTATTTACGATACATTTTTGATGACTATAGGACCTCTTCACATTGATGAGATATCTGAGAAATCGGGATTGAATATATCAGATTCATTGGTGTCATTGCTTAACATGGAGTTCAAATCAATTGTTGTTCAGTTGCCCGGAAAACGCTTTAAGATAAGTAACTAATTAGAAAAATTTTGCGAGGAGCCTTAGCGCCTGGCCGCCTATGGCGTGGACGAAGCAAACTTATAAATATATGAATAATTTTAAAAAAGTTTTAATCTTTTTATTAAATTATAAAAATTGTTAAAAAATTCACAGGGACAAATATTACAGCAAAAGCTTTCACCGCAGGCTATACAGGCTCAATTACTGCTTGCAATTCCAACAATGGCGCTTGAGCAGGAGATTAAAAAGCAGCTTGAAGAAAACCCTGTCCTTGAAGATAATGCTGATCCCAGTATAGATAAAAATACAGATGAACCATCTGAAGATAATTATGATTTTGAAAATTGGAACAATAACAGCGAGAAAAATAATTATAAAAGTAATTTTTCAGGCACTGATGAAGAAAGAACTGATTACCTCTTAAATAAGCAGGGTAGATCCAGAGAATCTCCTTTAGAACAGATATATAACATAGGTTTAAGCAGTGAAGAACTTGTAATTGCTGAAGAAATATTGGGAAATCTTGAGGATGACGGTTACCTGAGAATTACACTCGAAGAAATAGCCGAAGATATTACCGGTAATTACGGGTTTAATCCTGGTCAGGATAAGATAGAAAGCGTATTAAAGATCGTTCAAAAGCTTGACCCTGTTGGGATTGCAGCACGTAACCTGCAGGAATGTCTTTCGATACAATTAAATGACCCCGTAAACGCCATAGATGATAACCAGAGGCAACTTTGCCTGAGGATGATAAACGAATATTTCGAGGAGTTTAAGCTTAAACATTTTGAAAAACTCTCTAAGCTGCTTGAAGTACCACTCGGGAGAATAAATGAATTCTTTGAAATAATTCACAGGCTAAATCCCGCACCGGGGAAACAAGATACAACGGCTGATTATATAATCCCTGATTTTATAGTTAAGGAAAGTGATAGAAAATTAATTGTTGAGTTAATTGGAGATTCCAAACAGGGTGTAAAGATCAGTAAAAAGTATCTTGATATGCTTAGGGATAAATCCACTGAAAAGGAAACTAAAGAATTCCTTAAAAGTAAGGTTGAAGCTGCTCGTTGGTTTATGAACGCGATCCAATCACGCAAAGATACAATGCTAAAGGTTATGAATGCAATTGCCCAAAGGCAGAAGGAATTTTTCTTTTCACATGGCGAGAATTTAAAGCCAATGTTTGAAAAAGATATTGCAGAAGATATCAGTATGGATATATCAACCATCAGCAGGGTTGTAAGAGGTAAATATGTTCAAACCGATTTTGGTATTTATGAACTGAAATATTTCTTTTCCTCTGGAATGAAATCTGGCAGCGGTGAAGATGTTTCAAATAAGATATATATGGATAAGATCAGAGAGTTAATTGAAAGTGAAGATAAAGCCAAACCATTAAGTGATGATAAAATTGCAGATATTATGAATAAAGATGGCTTTAATTTGGCTCGAAGAACTGTGGCTAAATATAGGGAAAATATGAAGATACCTAAAGCTACATTAAGAAGAAAAATCATATTGAAATAGTTGTAATATCTGTCAATATTACGCTTAATGCCTGGAATTGTTTAGTTAAATGTATGATTTTATCCAAAGGGAGCTACTTGTAAGTAAAAGAGAATTTAATTTAAAGGAGAATAATTGAAAAATAAGATATTAAGTACTACTGTAATTGGATTGATAAAAGACGGAAAAGCTGCAATGGGCAGTGATGGTCAGGTAACCGTTTCCAATACAATTCTAAAACATAACACAAAGAAAGTCCGCAAAATTTATAACGATAAAGTATTGGCAGGTTTTGCGGGTTCTACTGCCGATGCTCTGACATTATTCGAAAAGTTTGAAGCCAAGCTAGAGCAGTATAAAGGAAACCTGCCGCGTGCTGCTGTTGAGCTTGCTAAGGATTGGCGTACCGACAGGTATTTAAGAAGGCTCGAAGCTTTGCTTGCAGTTATGGATGATAAAAATGCATTCATAATTTCAGGTAATGGAGATGTTATCGAACCCGATGATGGTATAGTAGCTATTGGTTCAGGCGGAAGTTTTGCTATAGCTGCTGCAAGAATGCTTGTAAAATATTCAGCTTTGCCTGCTGTTGATATTGTCAGGGAATCACTTGATACCGCAGCAGATATTTGTATCTATACAAATCATAGCGTAACTATTGTAGAATTATAATAAATGAAAAATTATAATAAAACCTTCTTCAATTCATATTTCATAAATTAATAGAAAGAAAATCAGTTTTAAAATGTCAGAAAAACCAGAAGATAAAATAATTTTAGAAAAGTCAGATAATAGTACCGAACCAAACGGTGAGAAAAAAGAGCAAGCTCCGGTAAACGGTAAAATCATAAAAAAGTCCAAGGTTAAGAAGGAAACTACAACCAAGGAAACTACAACCAAGGAAATTAAGCTTCCTGAAAATGTTAACTCACTGGATAAGGAATTTACCCCTTCACAGATAGTTGCTGAGCTTGATAAATATATAATAGGGCAGAATAATGCAAAGAAATCTGTGGCAATAGCTCTGCGTAACCGCTGGAGAAGAAAACATATCCAGGATGACCTGCGCGAAGAGATAATGCCAAATAATATTATCCTTATCGGACCTACCGGTGTTGGGAAAACTGAAATTGCCAGAAGACTTGCAAAACTATCAAATGCTCCGTTTATCAAAGTTGAAGCATCCAAGTTCACTGAAGTTGGCTATGTTGGCAGAGATGTTGAATCTATAATCCGCGAGCTTACCGATCTTGGTGTTACAATGGTAAAAACTGGAAAAAGCATTGAAGTGCAGAAAAAAGCTGAATACCTTACCGAGGAAAGAATTCTTGATATCCTGCTTCCTCCTGTTAAAAAGAAATCTGATGATAGTGATGCAGCCTCTCAGGCAACTCTTGGTTTTACTACTGCAACAACTGAAACAAATAAAGAAGATAACTTTAAGACCCGGGAAAAATTCCGTGAAATGCTTCGCAAAGGTGAACTTGATGAACGGGTAATTGAAGTTGATATTAGCGGAGATGGTATGCCTATGATGCAGGTTATGGGTCCAATTGGACTTGATGACTTTGGCGTTAATCTGCAGGATCTTTTCAGCAGCGTAATGCCTAAGAAAATGAAGAAGCGCAAAATGAACGTTAAAGATGCCCGAGTTGTACTGGTACAGGAAGAAGCGCATAAGCTTATTGATATGGATTCCGTTATTAAAGAAGCTATTGATAGAGTGCAGGATTATGGAATTGTGTTCATTGATGAAATTGATAAAATTGCGGGACCTCACAGCAAGTCACAGGGACCCGATGTTTCACGCGAAGGTGTACAACGCGACCTGTTGCCTATAGTCGAAGGTTCTAGTGTTACCACAAAATACGGCATGGTAAGAACTGACCACGTTCTGTTTATTGCTTCGGGTGCATTTCATGTATCTAAACCAAGTGACCTTATCCCTGAGCTTCAGGGAAGAGTCCCTATCAGGGTTGAGCTTAACAGCTTAACTGAAGA
>JAYTUN010000137.1:0-21508 GCA_043744495.1 Ignavibacteria bacterium | reverse complement strand
AGAAGGCTCATTTTTAGTGGGAGCGATTGCCGGATTGATGACAAAGACAAACAAAGTTGGTTTTGTAGGAGGAATGGAATCTCCTTTAATAAAAAAATTCCAGGTATCATACGAAGCGGGAGTTAAGCAGGTAAATCCGAATTGCCAGATATTGATAGGCTATGCGGGGGTTACAGGCGATGCATTCAAGAATCCGGGCAAAGGCAAAGAAATAGCTCTTGGACAGTATAATGATGGTGTTGATATAATTTATCATGCATCAGGTGTTACAGGACTTGGTGTATTTGAAGCTGCACGTGAAGTTAAAAAGTTTGCAATTGGGGTTGATTCAGATCAGAATGACGAAGCTCCCGGGTTTATCATTACAAGTATGGTTAAGGTTATTGATGTTGCAGTTTACGAGGTTATAAAAGAAGTTAAAGAAAGCACATTTAAAGGCGGCAGGGTTGAAAATTTTGACTTAAAGACCAAAGGTGTTGACTATGCATATACTGATAAAAATAAAAATATGATACCTGAGGATGTAAGAACAAAGGTTGAGGCAATAAGGAAAGATATAATAGAAGGCAAAGTAACGATACCAACTAAATAAGTCCAAATAACAAATAACAAATAACAAAAACCAAATAACATATTTGATATATTTTTTTAATAATAATTGCCACGACCTTTAGAGATTGTCTCAAAAGTCTTTTTTTAATTGTTTTGCAGAAAAATAAAGTTAATTATTGTTTGAAATTAGTTAAATTAATGAGATTGCTTCGTCGCTTCGCTCCTCGCAAAGATGGTTTTGAGTCAGGCTGAAAAAGTTGTGGCAGGTAAAATAAACAAATACTTTTATTTATGGATCTATTTGCTATTGAGATGACAGGAATTACCAAGATATTTGGTGATGGTTTCAAAGCAAATGATTTGGTTAACCTTAAAGTTACCAAGGGTGAAATTCACGCATTAGTTGGCGAAAACGGTGCAGGTAAATCAACCCTGATGAAAATACTATACGGTATTTATCACCCTGATGAGGGCACAATTACAATTAACGGTAAACAGGTTTCAATTCACTCCCCTGCTGAAGCAATTTCACTTGGAATAGGTATGGTTCATCAGCATTTTATGCTTGTTAACACTTTAAGCGCTATAGAGAATATTATTTTAGGTGATGAAATTACAGGTGCATTCAATAAAATAGATATTAAACGCAGTATTCAGAAAACTAAGCATATACTAAAGAGCTTTGATATTAATATTGATCTTGCTGAAAATACCGGAAATCTTCCTGTAGGCACACAGCAGAAAATTGAAATAATAAAACTGCTTTATCGTGATGCAGAAATTCTGATACTTGATGAACCCACAGCAGTACTCACTCCACAGGAAACAGATGACCTGTTTAAAACTCTGAATGAATTAAAGCAAAATGGAAAAACCATAATACTTATCACGCATAAATTGGGTGAGGTACTGGAAGTGAGTGATTCCGTTACAATATTGCTCAGAGGTAAAGTTTCAGGAGTACTTCAAACAAAGAAAACAAACAGAAATGAACTTGCTAAACTGATTGTTGGAGAAGATATTGATATTCTCTCGTGTAAATCACATCAGCCATTAAATGAAGTTCTGTTAAATGTTTCAAATCTTAGAGTACTTAGCGATAAAAGATCAGAATCCGTAAGAAATATTTCTTTTGATATAAGAAAAGGTGAGATACTTGGCATTGCGGGGGTTGAAGGAAACGGTCAGACTGAACTTATCGAGGCTATTTGCGGATTAAGGAAATATGCAAATGGAAATATTAAAGTTAACGGAAAAGAGTTGACTGAAAATATTCAGATTGCTCACATTCCGGCAAATAGGCACAAGCATGGAATAGTTATGGAATACACAGTTTCAGAAAATATGATTTTGGGAAGGGAAAGTGAAGCTAAATTTTCAACTCCATTATTTCTTAAATATGATAAAATAAATTCATATTCCGAAAATCTAATTCAACAATATGATATAAGACCTCAGCATAGCAACGCAATTATCAGCGGACTATCAGGAGGTAACCAGCAGAAAGTTGTAGCTGCGCGGGAGATGACAAAAGATTCCGGGCTTATTGTGGTAAGTCACCCTACGCGCGGACTTGATATAAAAGCTGCAAATTTCGTGCAATCTGCTTTAATTGAAGAGAGCAAAAAAGGCAAAGCAATACTTTTAGTTTCATCAGATCTTAGTGAACTCTTAAAGTTAAGCGATAATATTGCTGTGATGTATAACGGTAAGTTTAATGTAATGTTGAATGCAAATGAAACCAATGAGCGCGAAATTGGAGAATATATGATGGGATTACATAAAAATTAATTTTTGGAAAATTTATATAAATATCTTAAATATTCTGTTGGACCTGTTATATCAATTGCAGTCTCACTGCTAATAGGCGCAGTATTAATTGCATTAATCGGTCAGGACCCGTTTGAGGTATATTCAAAGATGTTTGGTGAAACCCTTGGCAATTCATACGGAATAGGGCAGGTGTTATTCAAGGCTACTCCACTAATATTAACGGGACTTTCAGCAGCATTTGCATTCAGGGCAGGGTTATTTAATATTGGCGCAGAAGGTCAAATGACAATTGGCGCATTTGCATCTGCATGGGTAGGGTTTACGTTTTTATCATTGCCGTGGATCATTTTAATTCCACTATGCATTGCTGCGGGATTTATAGCCGGAGCTTTCTGGGCAGGTATTGCAGGATATCTTAAAGCAAGGTTCGGCTCACACGAAGTTATAAATACAATTATGCTCAATTTTATTGCTCTTGCACTTGTCAGTTATCTGGTTAATAATATATATCTTGTACCAGCAACAATACATACCCCTGAGATTTCACCAAATGCAGTATTGCAAAGATTTGATTCATTTACAGGATTATTTAAAGGCTCGCCGTTTAATTTAAGTATTATAATTACACTCATAGCTTGTGCTGTAATGTATTACATAATTCAAAAAACACCGCTTGGATACAGGATAAAAACACTAGGCTATAACCGTAACGCTGCTGAATATGCAAAGATGAATGTCAAAAAACTAACCATACTTTCGATGGCTATTGCAGGCGGGTTTGCAGGACTTGGCGGATTGAATTTTGTGAATGGCTATAAGCACTATTTTGAATTGGGCTTCACAGAAAATGCAGGTTATGTAGGTATTGCAGTCGCACTGATAGCAAGAAATAATCCTTTTGCGGTCATTGTAGTTGCTATATTCTTTGGTATCCTTGAATACGGCGGTTTAACAGTTAATACACTTGTTCCAAAAGAAATAGTAATAATTTTACAGGGTGTAATTATATTGCTTATCATTATAATAACAGGAATTTTTGATAAATATTTTAAACTAAAACGAACTTAATTTATTGCAGGACTTATTTACCATAGCGTTTGTATTGCAAACATTCAGGATAACTATCCCCTATCTGTTACCATCCATTGGAGCGGTGTATTCTGAAAAAGGGGGCGTTGTAAATATTGCCTTAGAAGGGATTTTACTTAGCGGAGCATTTGCTGCAACAACAGGAACGTATTATACCGGTAACGTTGTATTTGGGATATTATGCGGTGTTATATGCGGTATTTTAGTTGCATTGATACACAGCATTATCACAATTACATATAAAGCTAACCAGATAGTTTCAGGTATAGCAATAAATATACTTGCATTTGGTGTTACGAAATTTTTCTGTAAGATAATTTTTAATTCGTCGAGTAATTCTGCAAGGATACCGGGTCTTGAGACACTGAACTTGCCCTTCAATCCATTTTTAATATTATGCGTTTTAATAGTTGTAGCTTCATACTATATAATTTATAGAACAAGATTTGGATTAAGGCTGCGCGCAGTAGGCGAAAATCCAGAGGCTGCTGATTCACTTGGAATAAGCGTAAAAATAATAAGATATATCGGAGTTTTAATTAGCGGAGCTTTAGCAGGACTTGGCGGCGCATGGTTAGCACTTGACCAACACAGCTATACAGATGGAATGACAGCAGGCAGAGGATATATTGCACTTGCTGCGATGATAATTGGTAAATGGAATCCATTGGGCGCTGCGGCAGCGTGTCTTTTGTTTGGGTTTGCAGAAAGCTTTACGCTTCAGTTCCAGGATTCCGGTATACCAACTCAATTCATACAAATGCTGCCATATGTATTGACAATAATTGTATTGGCAGGGTTTATAGGTAAAACCTCTCCACCTGCTGCTGATGGGATACCGTTTGAGAAGAAAGATTAATCAAAGCTTAAACCTGTCAGGTCTTGTATTTAATTTAAACCTGATAACAAACAGCAAACAGACCTGACAGGTTTGAAATATTATCATTGATAAGACTTCAAAAGTCTTATAATGTATTGAAAAATTCCGATAATCTTAATGCTGAAAATACTGTTTTAAATTGCTTATAGACTTTTGTAGTCTTATAATCATTTTGTATGATTAATGAAGATGTGTATTCGTGCCACGAAATTAGAAAACTATTTGGGATACATTATAAAACTACAAAAGTCTTATAATGTATTGAAAATTCCGATAATCTTAATGCTGAAAATACTGTATTAAATTGCTTATAGACTTTTGTAGTCTGATGATCATTTTGTATGATTAATGAAGATGTGTATTCGGGGCACGAAGGTGCAGATTTAAGGGTATTCCTATTCTTCTTTATTAACTGCTAAAACATTGTTAATTTTACACATTGACTAATATTTTTAGGAAATATTCCGGTATATTGGCAGAAAGTAAATACATTTTTCTGCTGAACTTAACTGATAAAGTTTTTTCATTTATCATTATGCTGTTAATGGCAAGAAATTTTTCCACTGAAATTTACGGGCAGATAGTAACCCTGATAACATTAAGCATGATTTTCATTTCAATATTTGATCTTGGTTTGCCTATTTACATTCAAAGGGAAATTGCAGTAAATCGTGCCAGCGCAACCGAAATATTCAGCAGGGTTTTCCTTTTAGGAACATTTATGCTGATAATTTATTTTGGGATTAGCGCTTTAACAGTCCGATTGGTTTATCCCGATATTCCATTTGCAATATTTGTGATAATTTCTTTAATGATGTATATTTCATTTCTTGTTACCTTAACAGGCAAAGCACTATCGGGAATAAATGAATACAAAAAGCAGCTTACAGCATTTTTGCTTCCCCGCATTTTTATAGGAATTTTATTTGCTGGCGGAATTTACTTGTATTCATTTAATGAAAATACATTGCTCTTATTTATGCTTGCAGGAATATTCCTTAACCTTGTATTATCACTCATTTATTTATTCCGTAATAATATTTCAATTTCATTTTCTTATTTTTCAATATCAGAGGTTAAGAGAATTATTGCAATATCAATCCCGTTGGGGCTTGCTGTGATATTTAACTTCCTGTATGATAAAATTGATATACTTTTAATTTCAAAGCTGCGAGATTTCAGCGAAGTAGCTTTTTATAATATTGCTTACGGGTTATTCAAATCCTCTGCACTCTTTTTTTCATTTCTATTGGTTTCGGGATTTACAAAAGTAGCTGAAATGAACAGAGATGTTTCTGCAATTAAGGGATTTTACAAGGAGCACGCTGTTATTATCAGCATTATCTGCATGGTATGTTCAGCAGTATTATTTATTTTTCCTGAATTTATTATCAAGCTTATTTATAGCGATAAGTTTGAAAATTCAGTTAATATACTCAGGATACTTTCTGTTGGAATAATTGCAATGGGCTTGAATAACCTCACAGGTGTTATTTTAAATGGAATGGGTTATTTTAAAGTTGTAATGTATATTACCTTTTATGCTTTGATAATGAACGTAGTATTAAATATAGCGTTTATTCCATTATACGGAATAACAGCCGCAGCAGTATTAACTGTAATAACCGAATTTTTTATATTTATTGTTGAATGGTACTATTTAAGAAGATTATTAGCAGCTTTAGCTATTAAAAAAACATAATAGTGGGAACATCAAACTGGCAGAACATATCATATAATATTGAGCTTATTAGGAAGCTTGACCCAGAATCTATACTTGATGTTGGGGTGGGATTTGGACGCTGGGGGATTTTATTCAGAGAATTTCTTGAGATTTGGGATAACGCAAGGTATGACGGTAAATGGCAGATAGTAATTGATGGGGTTGAGATATTTCCAGGTTATATTAAAGACTACCATAAATACTTTTACAATGAAATTTTCATAACAGGCGCACTTGAGTATCTCGAAGAAACTGAAAAGCGATATGACCTGATAAATTTTGGCGATATCATTGAACATCTTGACAAAGATGAAGGTGAAAAGCTGATTGAGCTTGCCTTGGAAAAAGGTAAATATGTATTAATAAATATTCCGATTGGTAAGCATTGGCAGCAGGATGGCACTACCGAAAATCCACACGAAGCGCACAGGAGTATTTGGTATAACAATGATTTCACGAAATTAAAACACCATAAGATTAAAACCTTTTATGACCTTACATTAAGAGAGTACAGTGTTGTTCTTCTCTCAGCAGATAAAATAAAATTCACAAGCAAATACGGCAGATATTTTAAGATGAAAAATATACTAAAACACCGGCTTGGGCTTAAAAAGTTATTTAAAACATCCAGAGCATAAAAGAAAATAAGATAAATATTGTTTACGCCGGTAAGTATTCCGAAAATGATATATTATCCGGTCCTGAGCTTACTGCTAAGAGTATTTTTGAAGAACATTGCTCAAATAATGCTTCGGTATTTATTCAATATTTTTTTGATGGAAGAGATTATTCATTCTTTAAAAAGCTTTTTGGTAAAGTGAAGCTAAGACTTGCAAAAGGAACTGTTTTAACACTGGGGATATTCAGAATAATCCCCCAACTGAGAAAAATAAAACCGGATATAATTCACTTAATAACATTTGAAAGATTTGCAATAATTTTTTTCATTTACAGAATGATATTTAAAGTGAAAATAATTTATAATTCACATGGTATTGTTCAGTATGAAAATACCGAGATCAAAGAGAGTTCCGGCTTCTATAAATTGAAAGATAAGTTTTGCGAAAAGATATTTCTGAAATACTCTGATAAAATAATATTCCCTTCTATTAGTACACTTGATATGGCAGAGAAATATTACAATTTTGATGAAGATAAAGCTGTAATTTTACCAAATGGTGTATTACAGGTTTTCTTTAATAAAAGAAATAATTCAGGAAGTGGAAACAATTTAAAAGCGGTTATACTTCATAAGAACATACTTAATAACAGCGGCATTGAACTTTTATTTGATGCTCTATCAAAAGCTGATTTCGCATTGGATATTTATATCATAACAAATTCTGAATTAAACATTCCACAAAGCAGCAATATTAATTATTATAAAACCGAAACAATGCCGGGTAATTTACTTGCTAAATTCTACAGAGATATAGATATATTTTTATCATTAAACAGCTATGATACATTTTCAATTTCTACGGCAGAGGCTATGGCTTCTGGGCTAACTCCTATTGTAACCAATGAAACCGGAATAAGCAGGTATATAGATAGCGGTATAAATGGATTTACATTTGATAAAAATAATAAAGAGAAATTTTTAGATTTATTAAATAGTATAATAAATATGAGCTCTGAAGAAAGACATGAAATTTCGGGCGCTGCTTCGGATACTATGAGTAACCTAAGCTGGCATAGTGTTTACGAAATGTATGATGAAATATACAGGGAAGTGGTAAAATGAATATTCTATTCCTGGTGAATGAGCTTAGATATACATGCGGTGTAACAAACCATATATTGCACCTCTCACGTGGATTAGCAGGCACGGGGAATGTAAAATTATGGATAATCTGCGGAGGGGGTATTGGCATTTACAGGTTCGCGGGTATTGATGTTAATATTATTTCTGATGAAAGATTCCTGCACTCAAACCGAAGCTTCTTAGGATTCATTTCTGCAATAAACTACCTGGTTAAATTTATAAGGAAAACTGAAATTGATATTATTCATTCACATTATCATTACGGGGCGGCAATCGGGCACAGGGCATCACAATTAACAGGAAAAACTACAGTTCAGACAAATCACGGAATACTGCCTGATATGGGAAAGTTGAAACACTTTAATGCTGATAAGTATATTGCAATAAACGAACATATACATAGGCATATTCTTGAAAATAAAATTGCCAAAGAAAAGGATGTAAGTTTTATCAGGTGCGGAATACCTGTAGAGCCGGAAATTCCCCAAAAAATAATTAATGGAAAGTTAAAGGTTTTAGCTGCATCAAGGTTCACATACGAAAAGGGAATGGATATTTATATCCGGGCAATAAATATGCTTCCGGATAATATTTTTGAGAAAGCTTCATTTTATATAGCAGGTGAAGGTGAGCTTAATGATGAGTTAAAGGAATTGAACAGCTTACTTAGTTCAAAGGTAAATTTTGCAGGTAAAATACTTGATATATACTCTTACCTATCCGGTACACATATTCTTGTAAATCCATCACGCTCGGGCTCTGAGGGTTTCCCTGCTATTATCACCGAAGCAGGCGCTTCAAATACATTGGTTATAAGCTCTGATTTCACAGGAGCTGAGGATGTAATTAAGCATGGTGTAAACGGATTGATATATAAAGATAACAGCCCGGATAATCTTTGTGAATTACTGGAAATAGTAATTGCAAATTATGATTCATATATTCCGCTTTCAAATAATTTTTATGAATTTATCTCTAAAGAATTTTCAATTCAGGAAATGACCGGTAAACACATATCATTATACAGCAAATGCCTGGCGTAATTAAACAAATTTCGGTATTAATGCCTGCATACAATTGCGGTAAATATATAAAGTCCGCTATTAACAGCATACTTAATCAAACCTATAGGGAATTTGAGTTTATCATTATTGATGACGGCTCTACCGATAATACTGAAGAAATAATCAGCTCTTTTAAAGATAGCCGCATTATTTACAAAAGGCAAGAGAACAAAGGTACATCAGCCGCATTGAATTATGGAATTAGCTTATGCAAAAATGAGTGGATAGCAAGAATTGATGCAGACGATTTAAATTCACCCAACAGACTTGAAAAGCAGGTGAAATTTATTAAAGATAACCCTGAATATGATGTAATTTCTTCATGGTCAGTTTACTTTAAATATCCTGGCAAAATTTTATTTTTATTAAAAGAGCCTATCTATCATGATGAAATATACAAATACCTTGATATACATAACCCAATTAACCAGTCTGCAATGATATGCAGAAAAAGCATATTTGATAGTTTTAAGTATAACGAAGACCTGAACAGCAATGAAGATTATGAATTTTTATACAGGATAAGAGATGAGCATAGGATCCGCAATATGCCTGAATTTTTGGTTTACACAAGGCTTAGAGATAATTCACGTACTTTAACAGGCAGCAGAGATAACCTATATGATATGCTACATACCAGTGCTTTTAAAAAAATGTTAGATTCGAAATCAAAAGGAGATCATTTCTACTGGGCATCTGTAATTGCATGGCTGAATTATTTTTATGGGTCCAGGCAAAGCTCTAGAAGTTATTTCAAAAATTCATTTTCAGTTAAAAATTTAACTGCATATTTTACTACATTTTTACCTGATAAATATTTCTTTAAATTTATAGATACACGGCTTAGATACAGGTTAAAGAGTCTTTTTGTAAATAAAAGTTACTATAAAAAAGAGCTTAATTCATTATCGGAATAATTTGACAGAATCCAGAAAATTCATTTACTATTCGCTCGGTTTGTATTTAATATACTCCGCTATTTTGTACGCACTTGGTTTTTTCAGCATTGGCTTTCTATCAGATGATTACCGTAATATTTACGGCGCGTTAAATTCTACACTTTACCAAAAGTTAACCGGTGAGCTTCCCTTTATAAATTCATTTCTAATCAGACCATTTTACTATCTTTCACTTGAAAAAAGCGTTAATATAAGCAGCTGGCTTGGATTTGCAATTGATAATTTCGTATGGTTCAGGTTTCAAAACCTTGTTTTACTGTTGTTCATTGCATTTATTTCAGGTTTAACGGTTTATTACCTGACAAAACGGTCATCTGTATCTATAGTTTGCTCTGCGGCTATTTTGCTGTTTCCAAACAATATCAATAATATTTGCTGGATGGCTGCAAGAGTTGATCTTATTTGCTGCTTCTTTTATGTCGCGACTGTTCTTCTTTTTTTATTATACTGCGACTACGGCAAAAAAATGTTTTTTGTACTTTCTATAATTACTTTCCTGCTTGCACTGCTTACCAAGGAGCTTGCAATTACACTTCCTGTAACTGTTTTGTTAATTGGATATTTCAGAAATGGAAAAGAAGGGCTAAAGCGGCATTCATTTCTTATTATTACACTTGCAGTTATTCTGATCTTATATTTTGTATTCAGGCTTCTTATTTTTGGAAACAGTATTACAGAAATTACAACTTTATACCAGTCATTCCCGCTTGGCAATGCACCTGGTGTAATTGCAAGAGCGCTTATAGCACTATCAATTCCGCTTGATTTCATTTCATTGAACTACCAGCTAAGAAACGATAACAAGCTGATCATTTTATATCTTTTAATATTATATGGTTCTGGCTTTTACCTGTTGTGGTCATCAGTAAAAAGTGATATGTATAAAATACTTGGACACCTGACAGCATTATTTTTTGTTTTGATAGCTCCGTATGCAATTGTAGGTTATATCAGACCTCAAATGATATTATTGCCGTTTGTAATTCTCAGCATATATGTTTTATATATTTACAGCCAGCAAAGAATGTTAAGCTTAAAGCTGAAAAAGGGTGTGTTAAGAGTTTCTTTTGCGGCTGCAATGATCTTCTGGTGCTATTGGTCAGCAGGAACAGTTAACGACTGGAATATATCTTACGAAAAAGCCAGGATTAATGCAGATAAGCTAATCAAGACGGAACATGATCCTTCAAAAAAAATGATATTGATAGGTAACCCCGGAAGATTCAGGCAGGCATTTATGTTTGATCACATGACAGGCGCATATAATTTCTGGAAATATAAACAATTCACTATAAAAGATACTATTTATGATATAATTCAAACAGCAGCTTTCCAGGAAAGCTCTATTGGAGCAAAACTTGAGTGTAAAGTTTTATCTGCTAATGAGTTTGAGATCAAAACAAATGCCCCCAAACATTTCTTTTATATTGAAGGATACAACATTGAAAAGCTAAGAATGGGATTTAAGAACAGTGATATTTCAGTTGAGTTCACTGAATTCAACAATGTTGATAAACCCATTAAATTTAAGTTGGTTATCCTTACGCAAAATGTTGAGTGTTTTCTTGCTGAAGATCTTGGTTTCAGAAAAATTTATTGAAATTTGTGTCACTGAATATACTTCATATAACGCCTGATTTTAATTATGCATGCGGCAGGTCATATTACGTTTACCTGCTGTTAAAATATTCAGGATCAAAACACAACGTTCACCTTATAACCAATGGCGGAGATTCATTAGACAGACTTGAAGAAAATAATATCAGTTACAGCATTATAAAAGGATTAAAATCTAAAAACCCTTTATCCTTAGCAAGTAATATCAATGAGCTTAGGTCTTTTATCAAAAATAATAATATTGATATAGTTCATACCCATCACAGGCTTGCAGAGCTGCTTGCAATTCAATCACTTAAATTCATAAGAAAAAATACGCCTGCATCGGTATTCACTTCTTTGAGCATTGTGAAACGGAAATATAGTGTTGAATTCCGTTCAGACAAGATAATAGCAGTAAGCAATTCAGTAAAAAATATGCTTGTAAATAAATTCAGGATCAGTGAAAAAAGAGTATCAGTAATTAATAATTTTACTGATACTGATGAAATTCATGAACTTGAAATAATTGCCCCAAGAACACGCGACCATGGCAGATTTTTCAATATTCTTGCAATCGGCAGGTTTCATCATGAAAAAAACTTTGAAACACTTTTGAAAGCATTAAATTTACTAAAAGACAGGAATATTGAGTTAATTCTTGTTGGCGAAGGGAATAATGATATAGATTACAGGAGATATATTTCGGAAAACAATCTGAATGTAGAAATTATCGTTCCTCAAAAGAACCTGCTGCAGTATTTCCTTGTTGCCGATTTGTGTGTACTTCCATCGGCACGCGACCCCTTCCCTAATTTTATGCTGCAGGCAGGTCTGCATAAGGTGCCATTTATTGGCGCAAATGTTGATGGTATCAGCGAACTTATTAATGATGGCGAAAATGGTCTCCTTTTTTCAACTGGCAATGAATACGAACTTGCAGAGAAAATATTGATGTTTATGAATAATAACATATTTGCTGAACAATGCGCAGTTAATCTTCATAAAGATGTAGTTAACAATTATACGCAGGAGTTTATTGTACCAAAAATTGAATCACTTTACAAATCTTTAGTTTAAATTATTGTGAACAAACAAAGAATAAATATCAATGGCATCAACATTGATATTATAAATTATTCCGGATTGTTAAATATTATCAGGGATTCTATTGACAGAGGCTCCCAGAAAGCAATTGCTTATGTAAATGCAAACAGTATAAATCTTTCATACAGTAAGGATCCTTCGGGTAAATTTAAAGATCTAAAGAATTCGCTAAATGGATTTGATATTATTCATCCGGATGGAATTGGTATATATATTGCATCTAAGATACTGTTCGGGAGATCAGGGTTAAACGAAAGATTTACCGGCTCTGATCTTTATCCATTGCTAGTAAACGATGCGATAAAGAACAAATGGAAAGTTTTCTTCTTAGGGCATGACGATGAGACATTAAGCAAAATAAATAGTAATTTACCGGGTTTAACAATTGCTGGAATTCAAAATGGATATGAATATGATGATCAGGAATTAATTGTAAAAATAAACACTGCTAAAGCAGATATTTTGGTTGTAGGGTTAGGTACTCCAAAACAAGAATACTGGGTAAGCAAACACAAAAATGAATTAAACAGCAAAATAATTTTATGTGTTGGCGATGGAATTAGGGTTTTTGCAGGCAATAAAAAGCGGGGACCTGAATTTATGCGAAAAACAGGAATGGAATGGCTAGCGAGATTTGCCCAAAATCCGTTAAAATACTTCAAAAGATATATACTTGGGAATCCAATTTTTTTATATAGAATTATTAGAGTAAAAATGCGTAAATTGGCATAATGAGAGCCATAAAACTAAGGATTTGGGCAGTTATATTTTTCCTGTTATCCGGGGTAAGTATTTCACAGTCTTACGACTGGATCATACCCAATAAAACCTATTTAAAAATGTATGTATCGGATGACGGTATTTACAGAATGACACGTAATGAGTTTACTCAATCCGGCATTAATACATCAAATATAGATCCCCGTACAGTAAAAGTTTACTATAAAGGCAGTGAGATCCCCATTTATTTCGAAGGCGAGCAGGACGGATCCTTTGACCCGAATGACTTCCTGGATTTTTACGGGAAGCGGAACAATGGCGGATTAACTACTACTTACCTTGCAAGTTACGGACCTACTTCATTTGATTATTCAACCAATGAATATTACAACCAATATTCAGATACAAGTGTTTACTGGATAGGATGGGATGGCAATAACGGGACAAGATACACACTATCATCATATTCAGTTCAGAACGAATATGTGTTCAATTACTCATTTGAAAAAATTCATCTTGAAGTTGACTCTGTTTATAGTTTAGGCGAGACTATTAACCCGAATACGGATTTCAGGTATTTTAATACAGAAAAAATTTCGGGTGAAGGCTGGTATTGGAGAAATCTTACACCTCAATTCGGCTATTCCATAAGCAGGGTTTTTTCACTTCCTCTGCTCAATTCGCTTCCTGCAAATTGCACATTCCGTGTTTTCGCATATCCTAATTCAAAAGATACCTCATTTAATGAACATAAATTAGTTTTAACTGTTAACACGACTAATATTTCAACAATTGCAAAGAATGATTACAACAGGTTTGATACTGCTGTATTGTTTTCCAGCTCATTGCTTAACAACAATCAAAATACTGTAAAAGTAACATATCAGCCTACATTTGGAAATCAGAATGCGACTCCAAGTCTTTATTTCGATCTTATAGAAATTACTTATCCAAAACAATTTAGGTTTTCAGGCAGCCGGTGCAGGATAACCCTTAGTTCAAATGATACTTCCTCAGCAAAATTCAGAGTAACCGGTTTTAATTCCTCTGCGCCATTTTCAATATATGATGTAAAAAATAACATCAAAATTACCAACATAAGTTCAGAATCGGATACACTCTTATTTACAGGCAAACAGAATGGTGATTTCGAAATTTCAAATCAGGTAATAACAAAAAGACCTTTCCGATATGAAGCAAGACAGGTTCCAAATTTAATATCCACTTCAAACGGTGCAGATTATATTGTAATTTATAACAGACTGTTTGAATTACAGGCTGAGCAGTTAAGGTCACACCGTCAGATAAGGGATAATTTCAGGTCGGTTAAAGCGGCAGTTGATGATATTATTGATATATTCAATTATGGTATTGAAAGTCCTATAGCAATAAGGCGATTTGTAAAATATGTATATGAAAACTGGCAGCAGCCAAAAGTTGAATATATTTCATTAATGGGGCGTGGTTCACTTGACCCTAAGAACAACAGGCTTTCGCCAAATTATTACAAAAATTTCATACCAGTTTATGGAAATCCGCCATCTGACGGTTACTATGCTAACTTTAACCTTGGTGGATTTACATATTTTCATCAGGCAGCAATAGGAAGACTGCCTGTATATACACCTCAAGAGGGGCAGGATATTGTGAACAAAATAATTGCTTATGATAATGAGCAGCCCCAAAACTGGTGGAAAAATTTTATTATGATAACCGGCGGACCAAACAGGGTCCAGCAAATTCAATTCCAGACACAATCAAACGAGTTTATAAATTCTTATATTACTCCACCGCCAGTATCAGGAATTGCGGAGAAAATTTACAGGAATGATTCAGCAGGATTTATTACATTTAACTATGCCGATTCGATTAAAAGAGCAATAAACCGCGGAGGCTTAATTGTAAATTTTATCGGACATGCCGCTGCCCAGGATTGGGAGCTTGGTCTTGATGACCCCTTTACTCTTGCAAATGGTAATAAATTGCCATTAGTGTTAAGTATGACCTGTTTTACAGGTAAAAATTCAGAGCCAAATAGCAGGGGCTTTGGTGAAAAATTTGTCTATGCTCCAAACCGCGGTGCGATTGGATTTCTTGGGAGTAGAGGATGGAGTTTTGCAGGTACAGGAAATGAATTAAATAAATACATTTTTCAGGGATTTTCGCAGGATACTATACGAAGAATAGGCTCACTGCTTAAATATGCAAATAATATACTTAGACAGGATTCTTCAAATTTCCAGGTGCGTAATATGATTAACAGCTATGACCTGCTTGGAGACCCTGCATCAAAACTGCTTTTGCCAATTGGACCCGAGTTTGTGATTGGGCAAACTGATTACAGGATAACAAATCAATATCCATTAGTTGGTGAAACAGTAACATGGAAAATATTCCCGAAAAATTACGGATTGTTTGTAAATAACTGTCTTGTAAAGTTTGAAATACTTAAAAATGGCGCTCCATTCAGGTTTAAAGATACCACGATAAGCAATTTCAAATACTACGATACATTATCATATACATTCAGTATTGATACAATTGGTAATTATTCTTTGAAAGCTACACTGGATTACAATAACCAGTATCCCAATGAAGACCCATCAAATAATGTTATCGCAATTCCCCTTCCTTTAAGAAATATATCATACACACCACTAAAGCCAATTAACAACTCTGTTGTTGTTACTGATTCAGTTGAATTTGTTGGATTAAACCCGCAGGTTAACCTAATGACTAATAATGTAAAAGTAATTTTGCAGGTAGATACTGCGGGTAATTTTGTATCGCCATTATTTAATTACCTGAACGGAAGTCTAAGCGGTGTTGCAAATAAAGTAAAATACAGGATACCTGTATTGGACTCAAACAAGATTTATTACTGGAGAACAAATTCAATAATAAATAATGATAGCGCCGGCTGGTCTGAAATAAACAGGTTTGTATATAATCCGGGTGTAAGCCTGGTATCATCCAAATCAATAAATAGTGATTCAATTGTTACACTGTATCCAAAACTTTTAGGACAGTTTAACGCTAATTCATACTCGGGTTTGCAATATACAGGATCAGGATTTAAATTGAATAATTCTCCCGGTCAAATACAGGTTAAGTCACATGGGAATAATGGCAGCGAAGCTTCGTATTTCAGTATGCCTGGTTACCAGTTATTTATAGATGGCGGAAGCAACCCCGGACTTAATATAGTTAAAGTAAGAAAGCTGACCGGTAAGCTAGTTGAATTCAGGAATTTTTACATGAATTCCCCGTCATCATCAGATTCAGTTCTGAATTTTCTTAACACTTTTGATACTACAAATTATTTAATGGCGGCAATTTCTTTATTCACCGTAAATTCTGATAGTTTAAGGCAGAACTGCAAATTAAAATTCAAACAGTTTGGCAGCCAGCTTGTCGATTCTGTAACAACATTTGGCGCATTTTTCACTTGGGCATTTATTGGCGTGCTTAATTCACCACCTATATCAGGTGCAGAAGAGTTTCGAGTACCAAATGCCTCTTGCCAAAATGGTTACTGCCCGTCATTTGCAACGGTAAACTCAACGTTTCTTAGTACGCTGGGAACAATTAATTTTTCTATTGGCCCCGCCCATAGGTGGAAATACTTTTCGTGGAACAGGATATTACCCGGCGGCTCATCGGTAACTTTTGATGTAACAGGAATAAACACAACAGGTGTACCTGTACCATTGTACTCTAACCTAAGCACAAATACATTTACAAATCTTGATACTGTAAATAGTTTTATTTACCCTGGTCTGAAACTAAGAACAAATATTGAAATTGATACATTAGCGGGACTTGAATCACCTGAATTCCGTTCATTGTATTTTAAATACACTCCGCCTGCTGAGATTATTCCGGATAATTATTCAATTACGCGCAGTGATTCAGTTGTAAACGAAGGCGCACAGGTAACAGTAGGAGTGAGGAATTATAATATTGGTTTTGTTCCGGCAGGAGTTATAGTATATAAATGGACAGCAAACGCGTATAACGGAATTGTTGTTCTGAAAACTGATACTTTAAATACTCCATTGATAGTTGACAGCAGTTATTTTTCATCGGTAAGGATAAATACACAGGGGTTAAAGAATCCGCAGTCAACAATTGATACACTTAATATCAATTTTGAAGTATCAATGCTTAACAACCAGAATGATTACTACCCTTTCAATAATTTTGCATTTACCAGCATAGTAATTGTTGGCGACTCAACCGGTCCTGCAATAGATGTAACATTTAACGGTAATAAGATATTGGATGGAGACCTGATACCTGCCCAACCTGAAATAATTTTCAGGTTTTATGATGAGAGCAAACTTGAATACAGCATAGCCGATACTGCCGGGATATTAATAAAGCTTGATGGTAAACGGATAGCATATTATTTTAACGGGCAACCAAACCCTGAAATTACTTTCACTGCGGTAAATGATGGCAGCCTGAAAACATCTGTGTTATACAAACCCGAGCTTTCTGCCGGCGCTCATTTATTTCAATTTTATGGAACAGATAAAGACGGGAATAAAGATACCCTTATTAAAAGTGCTTACGTAAGCTATGATTTTGCAGTACGTAATCTTTTTAACTATCCAAATCCTATGCAGGGTGATACTTATTTTACATTTGACCTGTTTGCATCAGAGGCTCCGCAGTCTTGCATAATTAAGATATTCACAGTAGCCGGCAGGCTGATAAGGGATGTAAAATCGCCCGCAAGAGTTGGATTTAACCAGATTTACTGGGACGGCAAAGATAATGATGGTGAAACAATGGCAAATGGTATTTATCTTTATAAATTAATACTTGAGGGCAGTGGTAAAACCGAAACCTCAATCCAAAAATTAGCAATACTAAAATAATTGAAATACTTAATATTAATATTATTTATTTTTATATCAACTGTTAAGATACCTTCGCAGTGGTTTCCTCAATCCAGCGGCACAACAAATACACTTAACAATATTTTTTTTATTGATGCCAATACCGGTACGGCAATTGGACTAAGCGGCACAGTTAGAAAAACAACTAATGGCGGAGTTAACTGGTTTTCTCAGCAAATAATACCTGAAAATCTCTTCGGGATATATTACATAAATGCAAATACAGGTTTTATTGGAGGCGATAATTTACTTTCCAAAACCACAAATGGAGGAACTAACTGGATTACCTTACCTTCCCCTGCTGGTCTTTACCGCGGTGTATATTTTTTAGACGCGAATACAGGATTTGCCTGCGGAGGCAGCGGCCTGGTAGCGAAAACAATTAATGGCGGTGCTAACTGGGTTTCGCTCACAAGCGGAACTACACAATTTTTAAGTAATGTAAAATTCAGCGATGCGCAAACCGGTTATATTACAGGTTACAACGGTATTGTACTTAAGACAACTGATGCCGGCGCTAACTGGAGCCAGTTAAATACAGGTTTAACCGAACTGCTGTTTGGGCTTGCTGTTATTACAAATGATATTGTATATGTATCAGGTGAGGGCGGCAAAATAATTAAAACAATTGATGGCGGCGCCAACTGGGTTAACCAGGTATCAACAATTACAGGCAGAATAAATAATTTATTCTTTCTTAATGCTAATACCGGAACAGGCGCTGCTCATAATAATTTTATTATCAGGACAACAAACGGGGGGTTGAACTGGATCCAGCAGCCAAGCGGACTAACCGGACAGAATTTTAACGGTGTAAGTTTCACCTCTATTCAGCAAGGTTTTATATCAGGCTCAAATGGTAATATTATACATACAACAACTGGAGGCTTCCCTATTCCGGCTGCGCCAAATCTTTTACTGCCTGTAAATGGGGCAACAAACGTAAGTTTAACAGCTTTGCTTGACTGGGATTCGGTTGCTTTTGGTAAAACCTACCAGGTTCAGATTTCACTTGATACGGTTTATTCATCTACAGTACTTGATTCATCTCTTATAATTTTAAGCAGCCTTAACATTCCGCCGGGTAGTTTAAATAATAATGTAAGGTATTTCTGGCACGTAAGGTGTGAAAATGCCGGAGGAATTGGTCCCTGGTCAGTTAATTATTCATTCACTACAATTGTTGCACTGCCGTTTGCACCCGGATTAATTGCTCCTGTAAACGGAGCATCAAATGTTTCGTTAACCCCAACATTTGACTGGGACAGTACTTCGCCAGCAGATTCATATACTTTACAGGCATCACTGGATACATCTTTTTCTAATCCGTATATCTTTATTTCGGGTATCACTCAATCATTTTTGAACTTAACAAATCCGCCGCTTCAGAATAATTTCAGGTATTACTGGCGTGTTAATGCAACTAATCCTGCCGGAACTGGACCTTGGTCAACTGTATTTAATTTTACAACATTGCTTGGTATGCCTGCGGCGCCGGTGCTTCTATCACCACCAAATTTCGCAACGGGTGTTAGCTTAACTCCACTACTGGACTGGGTGGAAGATATATCGGCAACAAATTACCGGGTACAACTTTCACAGGATTCTGCATTCGCTTCAACATTGTTTGATACAAACGGGTTTAATATTTCGCAGGTTAATGTACCCGGCGGATTGCTTACAAATGTAACAACATATTTCTGGCGAGTCAGGACAACTAATCCTATCGGCACAGGTCCATATTCGCAGCCGTTCAGATTCACTACATTGCTATCTCCGCCTATTGCACCAGTATTAGTATATCCCCCAAATAATTCCACAGATATTTCAACAACTCCCACTTTGAATTGGGATAGCGTTCAGTATTCGACTTCATACAGAGTTCAGCTTTCTACAGATTCAACATTTACAACTACACTGCTTATCAATGCAGGAGGACTTGTATTTTCTCATTATAACGTGCCAGGCGGATTGTTGAGTAATAACACATTATATTACTGGCGTGTAAACGCAACAAATTCCGCAGGAACGGGTCCATATTCGATAGTCTGGAAATTTCGCACAGTAATTTCTCCTCCTGTAGCAGCTCCCTCGCTTATAAGTCCGCCTAACGGTGCAGTAAACCAGCCACTTACACCAACACTTGACTGGAATGATGTATTTGGCACTACAGGATATAAGCTTTTGGTTTCAACTGATTCGTTATTTAATACAACATTGCTTGATACTACTATTACGCCATCTCAATTTACAATACCTGCGGGAAGACTTTCGGGAAGCCAGACATATTACTGGAAATGCAGAGGATTTAATATTGGAGGATTTGGCCCATGGTCTGTTACTTGGAGATTTTCTACTTTGGTAATAGGCATTGAACCGATCAGCGAAATAATTCCTGATAAATTTATGCTGTATGATAATTTCCCAAACCCGTTTAATCCGGTTACAAATATTAAGTTTGATATTCCGAAACATGGTATAGGTATTTATCAGAATGCAGAACTTATAATTTATGATATCACCGGAAGAATTGTTTCGGTTTTAATAAATGAAAATTTAAGACCCGGCAAATACAGCGTTCAGTGGAATGCCGGAAATTACTCAAGCGGAATATATATTTACTCTCTAAGAGCCGGTAATTTTTCAGCAGTTAAAAAAATGGTGTTGATAAAATGACGGAGTCATTTTTGAAACCCGCCTTTGGAGTGGCCGAAGCAATTTTATGAGTAGCATCCTTCGGATAAACACATAATCAATTTATTCAATGGATTCTAATTCATATGCAATTTATATTTTAACCAATAAATACAATCGGGTATTATATACTGGATTTACAAATGATTTATATCGCAGGGTTTTAGAGCATAAAAATAAAATTGTCAAAAGTTTCACTTCAAGATATAATGTTAATAAGTTAGTTTATTATTAAATTATTGCTGATGCAGAATCAGCTATATTTAGAGAAAAACAGATAAAAGCAGGATCCCGACAAAAGAAATTAGATCTACTTAATAAATTTAATCCTGAATGGAAAGATCTATTTGATAGCTTGAGTGATTAAATAATTTTGATAAGATTGCTTCGCCTTCTTCCTAAGCTAAAGCTTAGTAAGACAGGTCGGCTCGCAAAGGTGGATAACAGAAAGCATCTTTAGGTAAACTTCATTTGCGAGGCGTTTTCTGCCGAAGCGGGCACCCTCTGGGTCATCCCATGAGGGAACTGTATTGAACTATAAGATTGCTTCCGCGCCACAGGCGGGCAAGCGCTACGCTTCGGCAAAGGCGCAAAGAAAAGGTATTAGTAGCACAGACATTCCTGTCTGTGCAAGAAGCATAAAACAATATTTCACGCAAAGTCGCAAAGGCGCAAAGAA
>JAYTUN010000136.1:0-21654 GCA_043744495.1 Ignavibacteria bacterium | reverse complement strand
TTTAAAGGCAGTGTAAAAGGCGGCAAAACAAGAGAGTTTGGTAAAACTGGTATTAAACTCACTTCAAAAAGCGGGATACTCACAGGTGTATCAAACCGCTTAACAGTTTGGATGAGCCACAACGACCATATCAAACAACTGCCCCGCGGATTTAAATCAACATCACGCAGCGAAAACGGACTGATAAGCAGTTTTGAAGCTGTTAAGCAAAAAATTTACGGCGTTCAGTTCCACCCTGAAGTTAACCATACACAGGAAGGTACATCAATAATAGATAATTTCCTTTACAGAATATGTAAGATCAAAAATAAATGGAAGATGGGATCCTTCATAAATGAAAAAGTTAAGGAAATAAAAGAGCTTGTTGGAAATGAAAAAGTTTTATGTGCTATGAGCGGCGGAGTTGATTCCGCAGTAGCCGCTTTTATGATAAATAAAGCGATCGGCAAAAACCTTATATGCGTTCACATTGATAACGGCTTGATGCGAAAAAACGAAAGCGCTGAAATTGTTAAATATTTTAAAGGGAAGCTGAATTTAAAATTCATAGATGCGTCAAAAATATTCTTAAGCCGGTTAAAGGGAGTTTCTGATCCCGAAAAGAAGCGCAAGATCATTGGCAAAACATTTATTGATGTATTCCAGGATTTTGCGAAGAAAGAGTCCATGGGCAAAAATAAAATTAAATATCTTGTGCAGGGTACATTGTATCCTGATGTTATAGAATCATCATCGTTTCAGGGTCCATCGGTCACAATTAAATCACATCACAATGTTGGCGGCTTGCCAAAATCGCTGCACATGCAGCTAATTGAGCCATTCAGGGAACTATTCAAGGATGAAGTTCGTGTAATAGGCAAGCTTTTAAAGATGCCTGAAGAAATTTTGGGCAGGCATCCGTTCCCGGGTCCGGGGCTTGCTGTAAGAATTCTTGGTGATGTTACAAAAGAAAAACTTGATATATTACGCGAAGCAGATTATATTTACAGGTTAAGCCTGCATAAAAACAAACTTTATCATAAAATATGGCAGGCATTTTGCGTTTTGCTGCCTATATCAACAGTAGGTGTTATGGGTGATACCCGTACTTATGAAAAAGTAGTGGCATTAAGGGCAGTTGAAAGTGTTGACGGAATGACTGCGAACTGGTTCCCCATGCCGGCAAAAGCGCTCGAGGAAATTTCAACAGGCATAACCAATAAAGTAAAAGGAATAAACAGGGTGGTATATGATATCAGTAATAAGCCGCCTTCTACTATAGAATGGGAATAAGAAAAAGAAAATTTCAAATGACAAAATCCAAATGTCAAATATTGTGCGTTTTCATATTTGTTATTGGGATACTATTTCTTAATAATGTGAATGTTTATTCACAAAGTACAGTAAAAATAGGTGTTGCACTTCCTATGTTCTCTGAATCTGAAGACGTCACCAAAAAACAGCTTGGAACAGAAATACTTGATGGTATTAAGTTTGCGCTCACAGAGTACAGCAAGAGTGCTCCCATAAAAGTAACTCTGGAAGTAATGGATACAAAGCGCGACCCGGATATTGCAAGTGATGTAATTAAAGGCTTTGGTGAAGATGAAGGTATAATTGGTGTAATTGGTCCGGTTTTCAGCAGTGAGCTTACCGAGGCGGCACAGAACGGTCCTCGGTTCAGCCTGCCGATAATATCACCGACTGCAACTGGTGATGAACTTGCAGTAAATTACAATTATGTTTACCAGTTGAACCCAAGCTATGAAGTACGCGGAAAGCTAATGGCTGATTACCTTATCAAAAAGAATGGCTTGAAGAACTTTGCCATAATTTCAGAGGACACATACGGAGAAACTTTCAGGAAACATTTTGAAAATGAAGTTAAAACCCTTGGCGGAAAGATATTAATTTCCCAAACATATTCAAAAGACCCGCAAAGCATAACAGACCAGATAAATGCGATAACTAAATACATTAAGGAAAACGACCTGTTCATAAATGCCGCAAATATGAACGTGCAGCAGAGACAAAAACTTGAAGCAAGTGGTGTGAGATGGTCGCTCATAGATTCATCGGTTACATTCAATATGGATATAAGCATCTACTATATATTCGGGAAGAATGCAAAGAAGATTGTTGACACACTTAACATTAAACCAAACAAGCTGAAACCTGATGCGACAAAATTTGTACAGGGTGTTATTGATGCCATATATATTCCAATTGCTAATCCAAACGAAATTAATGTAATAGTACCACAGCTTTTTTCAGATGGGCTAAGTATGTATATAGCAGGCACTGGCGACTGGAACAATGAGAAAATACTTGAAGATAATAAAGTTTACCTGAAGAATGTTGTGTTTGAATCAGAATACTACCCCGATAATGATGACCCGGACTATATTGCATTAAAGGAAAATATTAAAAAAAAGAAATTCAAGCTCTCAAAAAATTTTCTTTTTGGCTATGATGCAGGAAAGCTGATATTTAAGCTTATTGGCGAGGGTGCCAAAACAAGGGAAGCGCTTAATACATCGCTAAAAAATCTGGTAAATTACGATGCAATTAAATCAAATATTTCATTAGATTACCATGGTATTAATTCAGAGCTTAATATTCTAAGGTATGATAACGGAATTAAGCTTGTAGAAACCTACAAGCTTTCAAAATAAATTTTTCAAATTAACTTTCAAAGTAAAAAGTATTGCTAAGATCTTTCCTGAAATTTCTTCTTATCAATTTTATATCGGCACAGGCAATTGTGTTTTCACAGACGGAAAACCTGCCCGATAAACTTCCTGATGACTTAAACCAGGAACAGTGGGAGCTGGTAAGGGATCTTTATGCAGTAGATGCAATAAAGCTTCTTGCCAGGCTTGATACACTGAACCTTCAGATAGACAGCTTAAAACAGCTTAATGAATACACTGAAAATTATAATTGCGAAGCAGAATTATTTGCTTTAGTTGGGGCTACAAAAGAACAGGTATCTGATTTCAGGATAAAGTTTGATGAAGCCGAAAGATATATCACCGGCAAAAGCGGAACACCGGATAATGCTTCAAAAAATTATTTTGAAATGATAAGTAATTCAAAAATAAAATGTCTTCCCGAATTTGCTGATAGGTTAAACAGCTTGAGGAAAATAGCCGCAAATAATAATACCAGAATAGAAAATAATATTTCACAAAACTCTTACTCAGTAGTTAAGGGAGACTGCCTGTGGAAAATTTCTTCTATGAAATATAACTCTCCATATTTATGGTCGGCAATATGGGAAGCAAACAAGAATGAAGTTACGGATCCTAATTTTATTTATCCCGGAGAGGTTTTAAAAATTCCCGCAATAACTGATGAGGACAGAAAAAAAGCAATCGAGCTATCGAAAAAGTTCAGAAATAGGAAGAAATTGCTGGATAATTTGCAAAACTAAGTGTATTAAATTTAGTACAGCAATGTGATTAATATCATTTTTCCCTTATTTTCGCAATATATGATTGTATAGTTTTTTAGAATTTCGCTTGACAAAGGCAAACAAAAAAGCTATATTTGCTATGTTAATCAACCAGTTTTATTTTATAAACAGCCAATCTAATACAGGAGGTATTTCAATGGCAAATTTAAGAAGCAAGCTTTATATGCTCTTAATTGCAACAATGTTCACCGGTTCAGCGTTTTTAGTTGGATGCGGCGGCGGCGTTGACGAAGAGCAGATGGAAGCTTTAAATAACCTGAAGGCAGAAGTTGAAAGCTTACGCTCACAGGTAAAAGCTAAAGAAGACGAAAAAGCTTCTTTGCAGAAACAGATTTCAGATAAAGATGCAAAAATTAAAAAATGCAACGATGATATGGCAAAAACCAAATCATGTTTAGACGGGATGGGTAAATAATAATGAAATTACATAAATTATTTATTTTATTCTTTTTAGCATTAGGTTTAACATTAAACAATGCTAACGTTTTTGCACAGGATGATGATGATGACGATGACCAGCAGATGGAAGAAATGGATGAAGAAGAATGGCAGAGACAGATGGACGAGCTCAACGCTGAAAAATCAAACTTACAGTCAAGATTAAGCGCTTTAACAAGCGAGATCGACGGCTTAAAGCAGACCTCAGCTAACAAAGATAAAGAACTCGAAAAATGCGAGAACGATCTTTACGCTTTAGTTGGTACAACAAAAAGCGGTGTTGCTGATTTCAGAAAGAAATTTGAAGAGACAGAGAAGAAGATAAACGGCAAAGTTGGTACACCCGATGACGCACGTAAAATGTACTTCGACGAAATTTCAAAAGATAAAGCTCGTTGCTTACCAGAATTCCAGGATAGATATGCTTCAATGAAGAAAAAACTGGATGATTGGGGAGTTAAACCTACAGAAGCATGCTACACTGTTGTAAAAGGTGATTGCCTCTGGAAAATTTCCAAGATGAAATACGGTTCACCGTATTACTGGCCGGCAATTTGGGATGCTAACAAAAATGGCGTTGCAAATGAATCAACAATGAAACCTAGACACAAAAAGGTAACCAATCCTAATTTGATCTATCCAGGACAGTGCATGAAGATCCCGACACTCACAGACGCTCAGAAAAAAGAAGCTGAAATGAAGTCAAAGAAGTACAGAAAAACAAGAAAAGTTAAGTCAACTACTACTACCGATACTAAGAAAGAAGATGTAAAAAAAGACGTTAAGAAAGATGAAAAGAAAGATGTTAAAAAAGACGAGAAAAAAGACGTTAAGAAATAATTAACTCTTTATTTTTGACTTTGTCTTTCATAACAAAGTATTTATTCAAGCCCTTGGACTTCGGTTCAAGGGCTTGTTTATTTAACAGAACTTAATATATTGTATAATTAAATTTGCCAATAACAGAAAAGAACATATTACTTGAAGATGTTGACCTGGTAAACTTTGCAGGAGTTAACGATAAGAACATGGATATTATAAGAGAAAGATTTGCCTCTAACATTACACTAAGAGGTGAAAATATCTTTCTTAAAGGTGATGATGACGAGCTATCACAGCTTGAGACTATTGTTAAAGAACTTATACTGCTACAGAAAAGACAGAGCAAGATAACAGAAGCAGATGTTAACCTGATAATTGAGCTTGTAACAGGCTCACAAGACCAGGCACTGGAAAAACGCTCAGGAATAAAACGGGAAGAGCTTGATGATGTTATTTTAGTTGAAAAAAATGACTTCATTAAGCCCAAAACCCTTGGACAGCTTGAGCTATTCAGGAAAACAAAAATTAACGAAATAGTTTTTGCTATAGGTCCCGCCGGAACTGGTAAAACATACCTTGCAGTAGCTATTGCTCTTGCTGCTCTTAAAGCTAAGAAGATTAACCGAATAATTCTATCCCGACCCGCTGTTGAAGCCGGAGAAAGTCTTGGATTTCTTCCAGGCGACCTTTCAGAAAAAGTTAATCCTTATTTAAAGCCTCTCTTTGATGCACTTGAAGATATGGTCCCCAATGATAAGCTAAAGAATTATTTTGAAAGAAATATAATTGAAATTATTCCACTCGCTTACATGAGAGGAAGAACACTTAACAATGCTTTTTTGATTCTTGATGAAGCACAAAATACTACTGCTATGCAGATGAAGATGTTTCTTACAAGGCTTGGCGTTAATTCAAAGTCTATTATTACAGGAGATATAACACAAATCGACCTTCCCACAAAGCAAACATCAGGCTTAGTACAGATACAAAATATTTTACAGAATGTTGAAGGGGTTGCATTTGTTTATCTTGAAAAGAAAGATGTTGTCCGGCACCGCCTGGTTAAAGATATAATAAATGCTTACGAGGAGTTTTCAGCAAAGACTAACGGGAATGTTAATGTAAAAATTCCTGACTCATCAGAAAAAGATCAGCTTAAGGGAAACAATGATAATGAAAACGGCAAATAGTTTGGCAAGCACATAGTGGTGTGTTCTTCTGTTAATATAAACTCCTACTCTTGCAAACGGTATTGAAGCCGCAATTACTGGCAATGCAGATAGTGTATCAACCATGCCAAATGAATAAGGAATTGTCACAGCCCCAGCAGGTGAATTGAGGAAATAACTTATGACTCCCGCAACAGCAGTAATTAAAATTGCAGCAGATGATGTTCCACTAGCTTTCTTAAACGGGATTTTCATTACATAATGCATTAAAGGGATTAAAAACATTCCTCCGCCTAACCCTGAAAATGCTGCAATAGCACCAATAATCATACCAATTCCTAAACATATCCATTTACTAATAACTTCCGGTTTGTATTTCGCAGCATCATCATGGTGCCCTTTTTTATCAAACAGCATTTTTATTGCAACTAATACAAGAATTATTGAAAAAGTTTTTTTAAGAATTTCCCCGGGTAACAGAATAGCTATTTTTGAAAACAGATAAACTGTAATTGCGCTTGAAAAACCAATAAAAATCGCTGCCTTCCATTCAACATTCCCATACCCAAAATGCTTATGTGATGAAGATAAACTTGTAAATATAATAGTGAATAAACTCGTAGCAATAGCAATGTGAACTATGTAAGGTGAATTAAAGTTGTTAAAAGAATAAATTGCTAATAAAGAAGGGACGATAATTATACCTCCCCCTACTCCAAAAAGCCCTGATAATATACCGGCTGCAATGCCGATAGCAAATAAAATTAAAATTGTTTCTATGCTCAACTGTTTATGTTATTTTCGGCTTTATGTTATTTCGGTTCAAGCATACCGTTATATATACCTTTATCTTTAATTATTCTCAATGCTTCCTGCAGTTGCTGGTCGTCCTTTAGGGTAGCTTCAACAACTATTTTTTCAGGCTTATTGTACCTTCTTAGTATTTCTGATTCAAGTTTTTGCCTTATTACAGGCTTTGATATTTCAAAATCCTTGAATTTTTCTGACTTCAGTTCCCCTTCAAGCAGCCCGATGTAGCTTTTCACTTTTTCAGAATACATTTTATCGTCAGTATCCTTCTTAAGCTGAGCAAGTTCTCTTTCGGCATTTGTATTGAAGGTGAAATCGGTTGTACTTATAAAGCCCAGGAACTGATTTAAAACAATATCATTCATAACAAAGCTGTTACCGTCAGGATTTTCTTCTGCATACTTTAAGGCATATTTGTAATACATATCCTCATAGTTTAACGCTTCCAATAGCTCATTATTTTTTATTACATCTATTATCTGGTCTGGAGTAATACCGCCTTCTGCTAATACTATTCTGCCATTTAAGGTCTTAAATTCCTTTTGGTTGAAATACGGATTTGGCTTAAAGACGCCGTATTTATTTTCCTTAAAGTAATTCTTTGCCTGAATCCACCTGCCGCTTGGGGTGTAGTATTTTTGGTTGGTAATTTTAAGCTGATTGCCGTAGCTAAGCGGCTGGAACACCTGCACAAGTCCTTTGCCGAAAGATTTCGTGCCAACAAGTACACCACGATCCAGATCCTGTATAGCGCCTGCAACTATTTCACTTGCAGAGGCTGAGTTTTCATCAATTAAAAGTACAAGAGGTACATCTTTATTAAGCATTGGACTTTCGGCAGCGAAATATTTGCGCTCTGAATCAATCTTCCTGCCTTTTGTGGTTAATAAAAGATCACCTTTGTTTGTGAACTTATTTAATATTCCAATTGCAGCATCAAGCAACCCACCTTGGTTCCCTCTTAAATCAAGAATAATACCTTTAATCTCACCTTTTGCTTTAATTTCGGTGATAGCATCTATAATTTCATTTTCAGCATAGCGGCTGAAACGGTCAAGCTTTATATAACCAATTCCTTCTTCAATTGTACCTTTATAGCTTACGTTCTTAAGTTGTATTTCCTGTCTTGTCAGCGTAAAATCCATATCTTTATCACCGCGCTGAACCCTCATTTTCATCTGCGTGCCGGGTTCGCCGCGTGTAAATGTGCGTACATCACCAACTTTTTTGCCCAGCATACTTGTTCCGTCAATTTCCATGATCTTATCACCGCGCCTGATGCCTTCTTTCTGGGCTGAATATCCGTCAAGTATATCGGTAACAATTATCATGCTGTCTTTCATACCAACGGTAATACCAACTCCGCCATACTTGCCAGTTGTGATAAGATCAATTTCATCTTTGCGTGATTCATCCAGATAATTTGTGTAAGGATCAAGTGTACCAAGCATTCCTTCAATCCCTGCCTTCATGAATTTATCGCCATCAATTTCATCAACGTAATCCAGCATAATTTCCTTATACAGTTTGCCGAATACATCCATGTTCTTGTTGATCTGTGTATATACATCATCATCTCCCCCGCCGCCTGAAAACTTTGCGCCGGTGAAAACGAAAAACATTGTGATTATTAGTGAGAGCCTGAGAAGAAATTTTAATTTAACCATGAGTAATATTTAATTTTTTACTTATTTTTTCTGAAATTGTATGATGGATCTTTTCTACAGGAAGTGTACCATTGATAACAACAAATCTTCCTTTGTTCTTGTTTGCTATATCTTTAAATCCTTTATATACTTTATTATAGAAGGTGAGCGCTTTATTTTCCATCCTGTCTTTAACATTCCCCCCCGCATTCGCTCTGGCAAAGGCAGCTTTTGGAGCTATGTCTATAAATATGGTAATATCGGGTTTAAGTCCGCCGGTTGCTATATTATTAACCTTCATAACCTGTTTTAGTTCCAAGCTGCCGCCATAAGACTGGTAAGCTTTGGAAGAGTCGTAATACCTGTCGCAAATTACTACATACCCCTTTTTAAGATGCGGCTTTATAACCTGGCTTACAAGCTGAGAGCGCGATGCAGAAAACAGCATAAACTCAGTTAGTGGTGTCATTTCGATATGATTGCGGTCAAGAATAATTTCGCGCACCTTTTCTGAAATAATTGTACCACCCGGCTCACGAAGTAAAATAACCTTTACTTTCCTTGAAAGCAAGTACTGATGTAGCAGCTTTGCCTGCGTAGATTTACCTGAAAAATCGAGTCCTTCAAATGTTATGAACATACAATGTTTATCTTTCCCTTTATTGAAATCCCTAACTTAAATTTTCACAAATTAACTATTTATATGGTTTAATTAAATTGACATTTTATGGTATATACAAATAAGTTAAATATTACAAATTCTGCTGCTTTTGGGTGAAATCTGATTATTTTGATAGTTTCAATTTAATTAACTTTGCATTTGAAGTTTTCAGGATTATACATAAATTTGGGAAAATATATCTAATATTACTTTCTAAATGAACCTACTTGATCCTGTTATTCTATTCTTTCTTCTTGGAGTCATTGCTCAGATCGTTAAATCTGATTTAAAAATTCCCGATGACTTTTACAATACAATAAGTATATATTTGTTGTTAGCTATTGGAATTAAAGGCGGAATTGAATTATATAAAACCGGAATAGGGGCTATCATCTATCCAGCTATAGGTACTATCATACTTGGGCCTGTAATTGCATTTTTAGCTTTCAGCATTTTAAGGTACATTATTAAATTCAATAAAGTTGATTCTATTGCAATTGCTGCTCATTATGGTTCCTGCAGTGCTGTAACATTTGCAGTTATTACTGATTACCTGAGATCTGCATTGATACACTATGAGGAATTTAGCACGGTTCTGTTGGTATTATTTGAAATACCCGGGATAGCAGCCGCAATTTTACTTGCTAAAGTTGACGTTCATTCCAAATTTGATATAAAAAGTCTTATTCATGATATATTTTTTGGTAAGAGCATATTGCTGCTTGTAGGTGGATTGTTTATAGGGATATTTATAGGGTTTTCAGCAACAAAACAACTGAATTTTTTCTTTATAGATCTATTTAAAGGTTTTCTTGCTATTTTCATGCTTGAAATGGGAATTGTAACTGCTAAAAGACTAGGTGATCTTAAAAAAGTCGGGTTCCCGCTTTTAGTTTTCGGTATTGTATTTCCAATTATTGCATCAATACTTGGAATTATAACCGGAATTCTATGCGGTCTCTCTCCTGGTGGTACAATTATTCTGGCAACATTGGCAGCAAGCGCATCATACATAGCCGCACCTGCAGCTGTTCAGATAATTTTGCCCAATGCAAATCCAACTTTATGTCTTACACTTGCATTGGGGATCACATTCCCGTTCAATATTATTTTTGGGATACATCTTTATACATATTTTGTTCAAAAAGCTTTTGGATTAATATAAAAATATCATTTTCCTTAAATATTGAAATAATTTTAATGATATAATAACATTTCGTGCCAATAATAGAATATATATAGTGCTTAAGTACTACGTAATTTTTTCAGAATTCATTAAACTAATTAGTTGATGAATTCGCAGCACGATTATATTTTATCATTACAATTAAATAATCTCCCTTTCTCAATTGAAACTCCCCCAAATTAAAGGTATTTTTGCAAATTCCAATCATTTAAACTGATTTAATGGCTGAGACCCAGACACCGTTAATGCGCCAGTATTCCCAGATCAAGGCTAAGTACCCTGATACTATCCTGCTATTCCGTATGGGTGATTTCTTCGAGACATTCGATACTGACGCGCAGATAGCATCAAAGGTGCTGGGAATTACGCTTACCAAGCGCTCAAACGGCGCAGCAAGTGATGTTGCCCTTGCCGGTTTCCCCCATCATGCAATAGATAACTACCTGCCAAAGCTTGTTAAAGCAGGCTACAAAGTAGCCGTTTGCGAACAGCTTGAAGACCCCAAGCTTGCTAAAGGCATTGTTAAGCGTGATGTTGTTGAGGTTGTTACTCCCGGCCTTACGTTTTCTGATAAGCTATTAGACCATAAGAGCAATAATTATATTGCATGCTTATTTGCCCGGGAAGAAAAGTGCGGCTTTGCATTTTGCGATATTTCAACAGGTGAATTCTTAGCATGTGAGATTCCATTTAAGAATGTTAAGGACCAGCTTGAGCTTATCAATCCCGCCGAAATAATAATATCAAAGTCACAGAAAGCATTATTTGCAAATGTAATTGATATGGAATCAAATCCGCTTGTGCAGGCAAGAATAACTGTAACAAGACTTGATGAATGGATATTTAATTTTGATTACTGTAATGAATTATTACTTTCGCAGTTCAAGACCAAATCATTAAAGGGATTTGGGATAGAAGATTATTCACTAGCTGTAATTTCTGCCGGCGGAATTATGAGTTATATCAACGAAACTCAGAAAGCCAATCTTCAGCATATAAATAAAATAGCATACTATGATACCAGCGATTATATAATACTTGATAACTCTACCAAGCGTAACCTTGAAATAATATCATCAATCTCAGGCGGCAGCCGAGAAGGTACGCTTATCTCTATTTTAGACCGGACACAAACAGCAATGGGAGCCAGACTGCTGAAGAACTGGATTTCAAGACCGCTCAAGAAGCTCTCGCAAATTCATAAGCGGCAGGAATGTGTAAGTGAGTTCTATGAAAATAAACCGCTTTGGGGAAATCTGACCGGGTTATTTAAGAATATTGGCGATATTGAAAGGCTGATTTCAAAAATAGCGACGGCACGAGCTGTTGCAAGAGATCTAATTAACCTAAAATATTCATTGAAGAATATTTCTGAAGTAAAAAAAGAGCTTACAAATGCCAATGCAAAGACATTAAAGGATATTAATAATAATTTAAAGGAATTAAGTGATGTAGTAGAGCTTATTGAAGGAAGTATTAATGAAGAAAGTCCGTTAAACACTGAAAACCGCATAACTATTAAGCCGAGGCATAGCAAAGAGCTTGATGAACTGAGAAATATACTTAACAGCGGCGAAGCATGGATGGAAAATTATCAACGCAAAGAGCGCGAGCGGACTAAGATAAATTCACTGAAGGTTAGCTATAACAGAGTATTTGGGTATTACATAGAAATATCCAAAGCAAACCGTGATAAAGCAGAAAATATTGAAGGATATGTACGCAAGCAGACACTTGTTAACGCAGAAAGATACATTACGCAGGAGCTGAAAGAATATGAAGAAAAGATACTTACTGCAAATGAAAAAATTGCAGCGCTTGAGGCAAAATTATTTTGTGATGTAAGGCAAAAGGTTGTTGAATATGCAAGTGATATTCAGTTGAACGCTGCTATGATAGGTGTGATCGATGTTCTGTTAGGATTTGCTGAAATTGCAAAACAATATAAATACAACATGCCTGTTGTAAATGAAACTGATGTAATTGATATAACCGAAGGCAGGCATCCTGTTATAGAACAGCTTCTTCCTGCTGGTGAAAAATTTGTACCAAATGATGCCCTGCTCGATCCAAATGAAACACAGGTTATTATTATTACCGGACCTAATATGAGCGGTAAGTCATCTTATCTAAGGCAGGTTGGTTTAATAGTTCTTCTTGCACAAATTGGCTCATTTGTTCCGGCAAAAAAGGCAGTAGTCGGAATTTGCGACAGGATATTTACAAGGGTTGGAGCAATGGATAATATCGCAAGGGGTGAGAGTACCTTTCTAATTGAAATGCAGGAATCAGCCAACATATTAAATAATCTAACCGCTAAAAGTCTGGTACTGCTTGATGAGGTTGGCAGAGGTACAAGTACGTATGACGGTATTTCAATTGCATGGGCAATCACAGAATTTATCCATGAAAATCCGAATGCAAAAGCTAAGACTCTTTTTGCAACTCATTACCATGAATTGAATGCGCTTGCGAGTCTGTACCCGCGCATTAAAAATTCAAGGGTTGAGGTAAAAGAAGTTGGCGATAAGGTAATTTTCCTGCACAAAATAAATGAAGGCACCGCTGACCACAGCTTTGGAATTCATGTTGCGCAAATGGCGGGTCTGCCTGATGTTGTTACAAAGCGAGCAAAGGAAATATTGAAAAACCTTGAAAAGCGAGAAGAACGCTCAAGAAGGAAGGATGAATTCCAGATAAATATGTTTGAGTATAAGGATAATGAGATTAACGAAATATTAAGCAGAATTGATCTTGAAAATATGACACCTGTTGAAGCATTGAATAAGCTGCAGGAACTGAAGAAGATTTCAAAGGAAAATCGCTGATTAAACAGATTTATAGATTACACTGATTATGATAAAGGAAAATTACAAATATTCTGATCTAACAGAGAAAATTATTGGTTGTGCTATGAAAGTTCATTCATATTTGGGTAATGGATTTCCTGAAATAATTTACCAGAGAAGTCTGGAAATAGAATTGAGGAAATCGGAACTGATATATAGCAGGGAAATAGAACAAAATGTGTATTACAATAACATAAAAGTATGTACAAGAATAGTTGATTTTATGGTGGATAATAAAGTTATGGTAGAATTAAAAGCTGTTAGTGAGATGAATGAAATCCATCATGCACAGTTGTTGAATTATTTAAAAGCTTTTAAACTTGAAATAGGTTTATTGATTAATTTCGGATCTAAAAGCCTGCAATTTAAAAGATTTATTAATTCTTACCTTTAATTCCATCAGCGAAATCAATTAATCTGGTAAATCAGCGATTGCAATACATGAAACAACACGAAATATGGATGCAGTATGCTTACAGGGAAGCCGAAAAAGCATTTGAAAAAAAGGAAATCTCGATTGGCGCGGTTATTGTATTTGATAATATGATAATCGGCAAAGGACATAACCAGGTTGAAACACTTAAAGACCCGACTGCCCACGCAGAAATTATTGCTATAACCTCTGCTGCTGAGTATTTATCATCAAAGGTTCTGCTAGGCTGCACTATGTATGTAACACTTGAGCCATGCACAATGTGCGCGGGTGCAATTATTCTTGCAAAGCTTGATGCACTATATTTCGGGGCTTATGATAATAAATCAGGCGCCTGCGGAAGTGTGCTGAATATTACGAATAATAAATCCCTGAATCACCAGCTCAGCGTTACCGGAGGAATCATGGATGAAAAGTGCGGTGAGCTGATAAGAAGCTTTTTTGATGTGAAGAGGTAAATTTTTGCTGTTAATGTAAAATATATGACTACAAAAGTCTATAAGCTGGTTTTGTTATTTCCACTTTTTACAGGATGATTTTTTCTAAAATAAAAGTAAAGACTTTTGTAGTCTTATCGTAAATAAACATTTATTAAATCCTCATATTAATTGCTTACAACTTCAGGAAATTTAAACAGACAGATAATAAGGCTTGCATGGCCGGTGTTCTTTCAGAACCTTGGGAGAAGCCTTGCTATTGCAATACTTGATTCATTTTGGATAGGAAAGCTTGGCAGCGAGCATCTTGCGGCTATTGCAGTTGGGACATTTCTTTCATGGGGAGCATTTTCACTGGGTTCGCTTGTGCCTATTGGGACAAATGCTCTTATATCTCAAGCAGTCGGTGCTAAAGATGAAGACTCCGCCAGACATATTGGAACGCTTAATCTGGTTAACTCTGTAATTTGGGGCTTGTTAATTGCTGCTATTATGATTCCCCTGCTGCCTGTATTGTACGGATTTACAAATCTTGATGCCCCGAAGGCTTTTTTAGCAAACGAATATTTATTCCCCATACTTGTATTACTGCCAGCAATCATTTTATTTGAAACAGGCGCCGCTATATTCAGGGGTCATGGAAATACACAAACGCCATTCAGACTATTGCTTATTGTGTTTGCACTAAAAATAATATTATCACCTCTATTAATTTTCACATTTGATTTCGGTATTCAAGGGGCATCAATTGCAACAATGGTATCTTACGGAAGTGTTTTTTTGACTGAACTTGTTCTGCTTAAAAAGCGGGGATTGATAAGCTCTGTACAAAAAAAAATCACACTTATAATTAAAGATATTAAGTATAACTGGAAAGTTACGAAAGAAACGATTAAGATAGGATTTCCTATATCTCTTGAAGGTCTTGCATTTTCATTCATATATATTTTTCTTAGCCGTTATGTGGCTGATTTTGGCACAACTGGACTTGCTGCACTTGGTATAGGTCACCGCTCAGAGGCTATCCCCTACCAGGTTGGTGAAGCATTTGCTGTTACAGCTTCAATAATTGTCGGGCAAAATATCGGTGCTGGTAATATTGATAGAGCAAATAAAACCGCATGGCGGGTATTATTTCTATCATGGATACCGATGACATTATACGGGACAGCATTGTTTCTTTTCCCTTCCGAAATTGCGGGGATATTTACAACTGACCAGGCTGTAATTGAAACAGCTAAGGTATATAATATGATAGCTGCATTCAGTATATTTTTTGCTATGAGTGAGCAAATATTTTCAGGTGCATTTGCAGGTGCAGGAAATTCTATGCCCGCGCTTGCAATATATCTTCCGGTAACAGCTATGAGAATCCCATTGGCTGCAATACTTGCCCCTATTTATGGTATGAACGGAGTATGGATTGCTATATTTACTACATCAATTGCTAAAGGAATATTAATTGCCGTTTGGTGGTCGCTCGGGCGGTGGAAGACCAGGAAATTTGCATTGGGCAAGAAAAGTGTTGAGATGATTGAATCACCTATGGAGAAGTTTGATATACATTGATTTTTATTCAATTCAATTGGGATTTAATATTTAATAAATTTTGCTTAGTTTAATAATTGATGGCAAGTAAAATAATAAATATAGACCCAGAAATAATGAGCGGAACACCTGTTTTTGTGGATACCAGGGTTCCTGTTAAAAATTTATTTGATTATATCGAAACAGGGGAAACGATCGAAAATTTTCTAGATGACTTTCCTTCAGTCAAAAGAGAACAAGCTATTTCATTACTTGAAACTGCAGAAAAACTCCTTACCGAATCTATTATACATTAAATGAAATTACTGTTAGATGAATGTCTTCCCCGAAGAATAAAAAATCATCTTAAAGAATTTGATGTATTTACAGTTGGGGAAAAAGGATGGTCAAGCTTAAAGAATGTTAATCTTTTAAAAGCAGCAATTGCTGATAATTTTGATATTCTGCTTACTGTCAATAAAAAACTGAAGTACGAGCAGAATATAAAGCTATTCGATATTGCAATTGTAGTTTTTGATGTAATTAGGAATAAAGAAGAAGATATTATTCCTCTATTGAGTAATTTTAAAAGTCAAATTAATAAGTTCGAGAAAAGAAAGATTTATCTAATCTAAAATTTCATCCATTCCTTTACATATTATTTCACTATTTTATAGATTTCAATCAAAACTTGGAAATTGATAATACTTGTAATTTTGATTTAGGGTATAAAACAAGTATTGTAAATATTCAATTTCCTGCTTTACAAAATAGTAATTAATACTTGAATCTGCCAATATTTCTTTTAAAAAATCATTATTTGAATCCTCATTTAATTCTAATTCATTATAGATAGAGAGGCTCTTTGATGCATTCATCATTTGCTCCTTCTTAGTTTATTATTGAACTATTTTTACAATGCTAATCCAATATTATAACTCCTCTGGGTCAAACTTTATTTATGTTTTTAAGATATTTTAGCCATTTTTATAATGAAGATGAAGAATCATTATTCTTAAATTGTATTTAAAGAATTTAATCTTTATTTTTGACTAACAAACGTTAGGTTTATTCTAGAAAATGGAAAACACCAATATCACACGTAAAGAGCAAATAATTAGTATAGCTGCATCGCTTTTCAGGCAAAAGGGATATGAGGCGGCATCTATGAGAAATATAGCCAAAGTTTTAGGAATTGAAGCTGCGAGTTTATATAGCCACATTAAATCAAAGGATGAATTACTTGAAACAATTTGTTTCAGGAAGGCTGATGAGCTATTAAAAGCAATTGATGAAGTAAATGATCTTTATTTTAATGCCGAAGAAAAGCTTAAGATGGCTATAACAAATCATGTAAAAATTGTAACAGGTGATCTTGATGCATCATCGGTATTTTTAAAGGAATGGCGCAGGTTGCCTGAGAAAAAGCTTGGTGAGTTCATCAAGCTTCGCAATAAATATGAAGAAGGATTTATGCATATACTTATAAATGGTGAAAATGAAAATGTATTCGTGGCTCCCGACAAAAAATTTGCCGTGCTTACGATACTATCGGCAGTAAACTGGATAACCGAGTGGTATAGCCCTAAAGGACATATGACGCCCGATGAAATCGCGGAGCATTTGACTGGTTTTATTTTAACAGGATTGAGAGTTAAACAAAATGTTAGCTAATTCTATAGACTTTATCTCAGCTAAGAGATCAATTTACAAGAAATCAATAGAACAAATGTGATATATGAAAAATGTATTTAAGAAAATACTCTCGATAAAGATCATTAATGCTTTAATGATATTTGAATATAAAGTACTATCTGTAATTTTACCCCGCAAATTATTAAAACCTTTCCATAGGCTGCCTGTGATAAAAAATATTACTGTTTATGAGGAGGGATTCAAACCATTTTACATGAAAAGTGACGGCAGGGATACAATTGCCAAAGAGATCTATTGGGATGGTTTGAGGTCATACGAATCCAGAACACTGAATATTATTATTAGTATAATGAAACAAAGCAGTGTTTTTTTTGATATTGGGGCAAATACAGGATTGTTTTCATTACTTGCATCGTCAACTGATAATATCAGCAAAATCTATTCATTTGAACCCTTAGACAGCGCTTATAACTTGTTTGAGGAAAACATAAAACTGAATGGTTTCAACAGGATCAAAAATAACAAAACAGCATTAAGCGATTTTGATGGTGAGAGTGTTTTTAATATTTATATGGGTGATTCATCTATCCCGCTTGGTTCATCGCTCAGAAATGATGTTGGCGATACCAGTCTTTACAGTGAGATTAAAGTTAAAACTGAAAAACTGGATACATTTGTAAATGCAAACAATATTGATTCAATTGACCTTATGAAAATTGATACAGAAGGCACAGAAGATAAAGTACTTGAAGGTGCAATAAATTCAATTAAAAAATTTCGTCCGGTTATGTTTTGTGAAGTTTTAGCTCATACCAAAACAGAACCCGGAATTCATAAAATTATGGATAATATGGATTACAAGTACTATTACGTTAATGATAGTCAAATGGAGCAAGTAGAAAATATTATTGGTGACCCATTTATAGTAAGCAATTATTTATTAATGCCTTCTGAAAAGGCTGAACTGTTATTAAAGGGTTTTAAAGTAATTAAAATTAAAGAAAAAGTTTTTAAAAAATAATTTTACAGAAAATGTACGGAAACGCTCAAATAGATATCAAAGAAAAATCAAAAAGCTTAACTGATGGCGAAGACCTAGTTAAGCTGGCTGAATTTGAAGCACGAATTACACGGGGCGAAAAAATTGAGCCAAAGGACTGGATGCCTGCCGCATACCGAAAGCAGCTTATCCGTATGATTGAGCAGCATGCACACTCCGAAATCATAGGCGCACTGCCTGAAGGCACATGGATAACACGCGCACCGGGTTTTCGCCGCAAACTTGCTTTAATGGCAAAGGTACAGGATGAGGTCGGGCATGCTCAACTTTTATACAGCGCAGCAGAAACTCTTGGCAAGACCCGTGAAGAAATGATAAATGACCTTATAAATGGTAAATCAAAATACTCTAATGTATTCAACTATCCCGCAATGACGTGGGCTGATACAGCTATAATAGCATGGCTTATTGATGCGGGTGCAATTATTAACCAGTTAACAAATTCTAAGGGTTCATACGGTCCGTATTGCCGCGCACTGGAAAGAATTTGCAGTGAGGAATCATTCCATTTAAAATACGGTCATGATAATGTAGTATTCCTTGCAACCGGAACCCCTCAGCAGAGAGAGATGGTTCAGGATGCATTAAATAGGTGGTGGACTCCAATAATGCACTTCCACGGACCGCCTGATAAGGTTTCAAAGCACACTGAGATATTGATGAAATGGAAAGTAAAAATGGCAACCAACGATGATATGCGCTACCGTTTCCTTGATGAATATGTGCCAAAGATTTGGGATCTTGGACTCACTATCCCTGACCCGAATTTAATGAAGAACGAAGAAACAGGTGTATGGGAATATTCAGAGCCTGACTGGGATGAATTTAAAAGAGTAATTAATGGTGATGGACCCTGCAACAAAGAACGCCTTCAGGTAAGAAGATGGGCTGAAGAAAAAGGAGCATGGGTAAGAAGAGCATTAATAAAGGCCGGAGATAAATATACTGTACCTCTTGCATAGTTACAAATTGCAAATTACAGATTTCAAATTAAGATATACAATGTTTAATGGCAAAAATACAAAAATTTGAAGATTTAGAAGTTTATAAAAATGCTTTAGATGTTTCAGTGTATGTTTACGAAATAACTTCAAAAGGAAAATTATCTAAAGATTTCGGATTAAAAGGTCAGTTAACAAGAGCTGTTGTTTCAATATCTAATAATATTGCTGAAGGTTTTGAATATGATAATAGAAAAGATTTTATTAAATATTTAAGATATTCAAAGGGCTCAACCGGAGAAGTTAGAAATATGTTGAATTTATTGATAATGATACCTATTCCTTTCTATATGAAAAAGTTACATCACTTTCTAAACAATTATTTGGTTTTATCCAATATCTAAAAAATTATAATAGTAAATAATCTGTAATCTGAAATTTGTAATATGAAATCTATTGATCCACGTATAAACAGACTCAACCTTCCTGAAAATGAAGACGGCAAAGATGTAGTAAGCAACTTAGAGGAGTGGGAAACCTACGAAGTTTTTCATCAGAAAAAGCGCGGAGACCAGCATATACATGTTGGCATAGTGCATTCCGCTAATCCAGAGCTCGCGCTTATAATGGCGAAGGAAGCATTCGGCAGAAGAAGGCAGACGGCAAATTTATGGGTGGTAAAAAGCTCCGCAGTATATGCGACTGATTACGAGGACCAGGATATATTCGATACAACCCCTGAGAAAACTTACCGCGAAGCAAGCGATTATTACTGTATGGATAGAATCAGGAAATACCAGCAGGAGCATGGCATTAAGGATAGAAAAGATGACAGAAGAAATAAAAAGGACAACCTTGTAAAGGAGGCTGTTAAATAATGGAATATAATGATAAACAGCTTACTGCCATAAAAGAATTTTTATATAAAATAGCCGATGACCAGCTTATAATAGGTCACAGAAACAGTGAATGGACAGGTTTGGGTCCTTTGGTAGAAGAAGATATAGCATTTTCATCAATTGCTCAGGATAAGATAGGACAGTCACAGCATATATACGAGATACTTCACACTCTTGGCGAAGCTGAACCGGACACAATTGCATTTACACGCGATGCAAAGGATTTTAAAAGTTCGCATTTAACGGAATATCCCATTGGCGAATACGACTTCAGCCTGATGAGGAATTTTCTATTCAACCACTCTGAACAATTAAGATTTGAAATGTTAGCTTCATCAACACTTGAGCCGCTTGCTATACTTGCAAAGAAATATAAAGGCGAAATAAAGTATCATGTGATGCACGCAGATACATGGGTTAGACAGCTTGGACTGGCTAATTATGAAAGCCACGCAAGAATGCAATCAGCTTTAAACGAAACTTTTAATTTAGCCCTTGGAATATTTGAAGAGAGTGAATTTGCAGATATTTTAAAAAAGTTAAATATATTTGATGACGAAAAAATACTCCAAAGCAGATGGATTGAAGTAATTTCACCTGTTCTTGAAAAATCGTCGCTCAAAATTCCGGAACGATCCACATGGCAGCCGGCTTATGGAGGCAGAAAAGGTTATCACACAGAATATTTACAACCAATGCTTGAGGAAATGGGCGAGGTTTTCAGGCTTGACCCAAAGGCGGAATGGTAAATAAGTAAAAAGTAAAAAAGCAAAAGGCAAAAAAATATTAATTGAATACACTGGTAAAAATATCAAAAGAAGAAGTATTGGAAGCGTTGCAGGATGTTAAAGATCCTGAGATTCCTACTATTTCTGTTGTTGATCTAGGTATTATTACAGATGTTAAGGTATCGGATGATAATTTTGTATCTGTTACAATGACGCCTACATTTTCAGGATGTCCCGCTTTAAAAATACTGGAAACTATGGTTAAAGAAAGAATCGAAACATTAAATGTAAGCGGTGTGGAGGTAAAAACTACATTTGATACGCAGTGGAATACTGATATGATAAGCGAAAGGGGTCTTGAAGCCCTTAAGAAGCATGGACTTACTCCGCCTGAAAAACACAATGGTTTGGTTCAGATAGAATTACTTGATAAGGTAAAGTGTCCCCATTGCGGAAGCAGAAATACGACAATGAAATCCCCTTTCGGTCCAACCCTGTGCCGCTCACTGCATTACTGCAATGAATGCCTTAACGCATTTGAGCAGTTCAAGCCGGTTGAGTAGATAATTTACGGCAAATCAATAAAAAAACTTACAGTACATTTTTATTATTGATATTCGCTTTTTTATGACTTAGGTCATTGTTTTTAAAAAATGTTAGTATTATATTTATTTAACTAATTAATTCACTAATGGGCTTCCTTATTGGCATATTGGTTTCTTGTTGACCCCGGAAGACCCATTCAATTAAATCATGTATAATTTAACAAAATTAACAGTAAGTATCTTCGCTTTGATTATTGTAAGCATTACTGCAATTAATTTTTATTCATGCAGTGGTCTTCCCCCGATAAATTAGACACTTAGAAAGTAGTGTTTTTTAGTTTTTCAAAATTCAAAGGTGACAAATATCCTAATCTGGAATGTCTCCTTTTT
>JAYTUN010000135.1:0-5632 GCA_043744495.1 Ignavibacteria bacterium | reverse complement strand
GTTGTTTAATAATGATTTAAAGTTTGTAAATGGAACCTCCAGATTAGAATAATTTATGCTTGAAACAGCGTTTCGAGTTACAAGCGGTCAACTTGAGTTATATATTTAATGTTTTGAGCTATAAATTTATACCAACAAATTATTCACTATGGCAGAAAATAAAACCAAACCAACAAAGGTAAGCGTTAAAAAATTCATTGAAGCAGTTACTGATGAACAAAAACAAAAAGACAGTTTTGTATTAGTTAATTTGATGAAAAAGATAACAAAAGAAGAGCCTAAAATGTGGGGACCTTCAATTATTGGTTTCGGAAGATTTCATTATAAATATCAAAGCCGTCATGAAGGTGATTCCTGCCTAGCCGGTTTTTCTCCACGCAAAGCAGCTATATCTATTTATTTGTATTGTGGATCTAAACAGTCTGATTTGTATTTGAAAAAACTTGGGAAGTTTAAAAAAGGGATCGCTTGTTTATATGTAAAAAAGCTTGAAGATATTGATATAAAGGTATTAAGAGAGCTAATTGCCGAATCTGTTAAGTATATCAAAAATAAAAAGTGGTAAATAATTCACCTTACGCAACTTACGTAGTTGAGGTTGTCTCAAAAGTCATTATTTAATTGTTTCGAAGCTAAGAAAGATATCAGAGTAACTAAATTTAGTTGAATTTATGAGATTGCTGCTTCCACACCATAGGCTGGCGCAGCGATCCGCTCCTCGCAAAAGTATATTTGAGACTGCCTCGTTATGATTATAGAAAAGAGTTATCTATTATAAAACTAAACCCTGAAAGAGTGTAACAATAATATCATCCCTTTGGGTTTTTGAAACGAAAATTTACATGATTTCTATAATAATTTCAGACCTTCAGACTTTTGCCATAGGTGAGTAAATAATTATTTTATCTGCATTATGTAAATTATAATTGTATATTTTTGTATAAAATCTTTAAAGTTTAACAATTTAGTAATTTACAAAATCACTATTTCTTAACTTCACTTTTTAAATTTATGGATAATGCTATATTAATATTTGCTATAATTGGAGTTTTAATGTTCTGCGCTTATGTATATTTTATTATCAAAACATCTTATGATGATGAAAAACAGAAAAAACTGGATAAGATTAAAGAAAACAGTGATAATAATATCAGCGATCCGAAGGATGTTGAGCAAAGCGAAATCCTGCGGACTTCGCACAAAGAATGAAAGTATTCCAGAAAGAATTTTCCCTTAAACCTATGGCAAGAGGCTTTCATATTATCACTGATGAAATATTGCAAAATATCCCTGAGCTTAGAGAAATTAAACAGGGGATAGCTAATATTTTCATTAAACATACATCCGCATCACTTTCTATCAATGAAAATGCTGATACATCTGTTAGAACAGATATGGAAACACATTTCAATATCATGGTTCCCGAAGATGCTGGGCATTATGAGCATACCTTTGAAGGACCGGATGATATGACCTCTCACATCAAAACTTCAATCCTTGGCTCAACACTTACTATCCCCATAACTAATAGTAAACTAAACCTTGGCACCTGGCAGGGCATCTACTTGTGTGAGCACCGTAATCATGCTGTCGGCAGGAAAATTGTTGTTACATTTATCGGAATTTAAAAAAATTAATTTAATTTATGGAAGAAATTTTCTATGTATTAGCCAACGCGCTCGAAGCCGTAAGTTTTTCAATTATGATATACGGCGCACTTTTCGCTGTCTTTCTATTTTTAAAAAATGAACTGCAAAGGTTCTCAGGGAAATTCCGCATTTCCAATCTTAATAAGATCCGCATGGATTATGGGTATTATATACTGCTTGGACTAGAGTTCCTCATAGCCGCCGATATAATAGAAACTATCTTGAAGCCAACAAATGAAGAGCTGATAGAGCTTGGAGGCATCGTTGCTATAAGGATACTCATGAGCTATTTTCTTACCAAAGAAATTAATGAACTCAAGGCGAGCCAGGCAAAAAGCGATAATATCACATCCTGAAAAAATCAGTTACATGTAACAAATAAGGAGGCGTTAAGCCTCCTTATTAAATTCTAAAAATTTATTTAATTATTTCCGTTAAGCAGTCTTAGCTTTTTCTTCAATTAAGTTATCGCGTTGCTCTTTTTCAAGTTTTTCCTTTTCAACATCTATATCAGGCACTTTTTTAAGGTCAAGCATGTAGCTTGGTATTGTTCTGAATATGTAATCCCATAAAGGAGTTGAAACACCATAAGCTGTATGATTATCTTCGTAATGATGGCGCAGGTGATATGCCCTTAAGAATCCGCCTATTTTTCCTTTTAAATTTATATGATGTGTTGCGTAGTGAATTGAATCATAGCTTACATATCCTAGAACAAATCCTGAAAATACAATCAGGTAATAATTTCCGAAAGCAAGCATAAACACATAAAAGAAAAATGTTGCAAGCGGAGCGCTTACCAAAAGCGGCATAACAAGTCTGGTTGCGTCTCTTGGGTAATCGTGGTGAATGCCATGCACAAGAAAATGAATATTTTTGCCTGTTTCTGTTTTTGGTGCATAATGAAAAACCCATCTGTGTATTAGGTATTCTACAAACGTCCATAAAAGGATGCCTCCAAGATAAGCAAGTATTCCGTTAACTATTGGTACTCTTTGAAATCCTAAATAAGCGCATACAAGCAATATTGGTACGTAAACTATAACCGGTGTTACAGGGTGGATGTGTGAAAAATACTCAAGGAATGGATTCTTGAAAAGTGGAATAGTTTCATTCTTATTTGATACGTACTTAGACTTTGCCATTTTTATTAAGAAGTTTATTTACAAATTTACGAAATTATTAAGGTATTTTCAATAAATAGAAATTAACCGGTTAATTATTATGGAGTTAAAAAAGTGGAAAAAACTGCTTACAGAGGTAAAATTTAACAATTTCTGGTGGAGCTATAAAATTGATAAATACCTGCTTCCTGATGGAACTGAAGGCGAGTATCATTATGCATTTACAAATGGCTCGGTATTTATTATTCCCGTTACTGCCGAAGGCAAAATAATTATGGTAAAACAATACCGATATTTAAATGATAGATTTAGTATTGAGTTTCCTGGTGGCGGTGTGAAACAGGAAAATAACCATGATAATGAAGCTCAAAAGGAATTAATAGAAGAAACTGGATTCGATGGTGAGCTTCATTTTGCGGGAATGTTCAATCCATACAATGGTGTAACAAATGAGATATGCAAAGTATATATTGCACGGAACTTAAAGACAAGTAATAAGTATAAAAAAGATAATTCCGAGGCATTTATTATGTATGAATTTTTGCCCGAAGAAATAGATAATATGATCTCAAAAAACGATATTTACGATGGTATGACACTTGCAAGCTGGGCATTGGTTAAAAATAAACTGTATTAAAAACTTATAGCTTTCCGTGTAGCGAAGTGCCTGCCCGCCTATGACGTGGACGTGGCAATCTTATTAAGAAATTAAACATTTAGCAGCAACTTTACAACCTTAATAGGGAAGTGCTTAACGGAGTTTCGCTTGAAAAATGCTTTCCAAACTGGAGTTTGTCCGAAGGACTCCCTCGGAGGAAAGAAGTGTATGGTTTTGCGTAAGGTGACTTATTAAGAAATTAAACATTTACCAAATATATGAAATTCATTTTAACAATTTTTATCTTATTCTCGGCAATATTAACATTCTCTCAAACTAAAGATACAACATTTAAGCATGACCTTAACTTTGATAGGGAAGAAGAAACAATTTGGTTGCATTATGATATTGATAACTCAATCTTCATATTAAAGATAAACAACACTAAAGTATCTGCAGCATTTATGGATAGCTATGATATTGGAGTAGAAATTATTGATATTAACAGAAATGATAACCTGAAGGAAATTCTTGTGAAAGGATACGGCTCCAGCGATCAAAATGATATGTATTTCTACCAGTTCACTGATAATAAAATTGTTCCATGCGGGCGCCTGCCGTCAAATTCCGGTATTGAAGTAACAGGGAATAATGATATAACCGAATATGCCTGGATGGGTTTCTGGTCTGTAAAATATAAGTATGATTTTGATACCAAAAATAAAACCATCACAAAAGTTGATGAGGAGTTTTACGAAGTTAACCTGGATTGTGAAGTTAAAAATCCATTTAAGCTGCTGCTTAAAAGAGATGATAATTCCGAAGTTGCTGTGACGTTAACACCAAAAACCAAACTTGCAATTATTAAGGCTGATCTAAGCCCGTTATGCAAATACGAAGATGGAACTGATGATAATTTTTCATGTGACTGGTATTACTTTAAAACTACAGATGGCAGGTTTGGATGGTGCAGGCTTAGTGACTTCCAGCAGAATGTTGACGGCCTTATCTGGGCAGGATGATATGAAAATAAAAAGTAAAAATTAAAAAAGCAAAAAAATTCTAAAAAGGGTGATTTAATGATTACCCTTTTTTATTTCAGCTCCCCTCCTGCCGGACTGCATCAGCAGTTTTTTAGGAGGGGAAAATCAATCTGCCAAAGGCAGTTTGATTGGGGTGGTCAGAGTTTACCCCAGTTGTTGGTGTTGTCACCAACAATTGTTATTCCCGTATAGATTTATTAATACATTCAAAAAACCCTTAATAATTAATATAATTGCAGATGAAACAATTATTAAAAGGTGATATAAAGTATTTAGGAAACGCATTCATTAAGGTTTATCCTATGACCTACAGGCGGATATTTATTCACTGGCAATGGACTCTTGCTGCAATATTCGCAATTATCTCGGCATTTTATCTTGATGATGCCGTAAGATGTCTGATTATGGGAAATAACAGCAATATCACTGATTCAATTTTTGAATTTGGCAGGTGGTACGGAAACGGCTTACCAACGCTTTATTTGTTCGTTGGTTTATATATAACAGGATTGTTACTTAAAAAATATGCTGTGTATACTGCGAATAAGCTCCGCGAAACAGGATTATTAATTTTTGAATCATACATTTTTTCTGGACTTATTACACTTATCTTTAAATCCGCTTTCGGCAGGTTCAGACCATATACAAATAAAGGTGATTTTGCTTTTTATGGGTGGAATTGGACTAATAACGATATGTTCTCCTATATTTCCGGACATGCTGCAGTATCATTTGCGCTATCAACCATACTTGCCTCAACCACAGAAAATTATTACCTGAAATCATTCTATTATCTTCTTGCCGTTATTACCTGTTTAAGCCGAATATATCATAATCAGCATTGGTTCAGTGATGTTGTTAGCGGCGCAATATCTGCATACCTTATCAGCAGGGTATTGATAGCCATTCACAAAGAACCTGAATCGGATTATTAACTGACTCAAGTTGCTCGTTTAATGTTTATGTATTAACCCCGACATTTAGTTTTTCTCTCAAAACTATTAAAATTGAGACGACTCACCGAGTCGTCTCTACAAAATTTTGATAGAATAAGAGTAGAGACGACCCGATGGGTCGTCTGTTTTAAGATATTTATAGATTCTGAAAATCCCGAACACTTGAGGTTAGAATGAGAGTTATGTAGCATCAGATATTAATTTAGAATCGTATTGTTAATTTAGAATCGTATTATTTATGAAAGAACCTAAAGTATTCCTA
>JAYTUN010000134.1:0-5633 GCA_043744495.1 Ignavibacteria bacterium | reverse complement strand
TCCGTATCTATCTATTGCCATACCAATAAAATGTTCGCCTGTATTATCCGGGGAATTATAGGTTCTTACCCACTCTTCTGTAGGCTGTTGAGCTTCAGCAATTTGCAATGAGCAATTAATAATGAACAATATAAATAATATTTTACTTGTTTTTGTTCTCATTTTAAACTTATTAAATTTTTTTAATCACCAACGCAAATGTGGTTATGCGAAGGATGCTTTGCATAGGTTATCGTAATTTTTTTTTATTAGGTCAATACAAAATGAATAACTAATTTAATAAAAGTCAAGGGCAATTTTGTGGTAAAAATACGTAATCCTGCTAAGCAGAAACGCGGGACCGCAAAAGCGCGGAACGTATAACGTAAAATGCGAAACGTAAAATGTGAAATTCCGTTAAGACTTGCCAGGCTCACCTGTCAGTTTTACTTCTGCCGATGTTTTCGGCAGATTTTGATATTTTTTTATGAAAAAAGTGGATAAATTATATAATTGAGATTTTGTTAAAAATTTCGTAAATTTATTAGTTTATGTAAAGCACTACTCGTTCTGCTAAGGCGGAGTAAGTAATGCCCGGATGGTGAAATTGGTATACACGCTGTGTTCAGGACGCAGTTCCGGTTACGGAGTGCGAGTTCGAGTCTCGCTTCGGGCACTATAAAATAAATAAAATTGAATGTCCAGTGCAATCAAGAAGAAATGGACAATATCAAACGCTGCAGATGAAGAAAAGGTTAAGAATCTTTCTCAGGAAATAAACGTACCCGCCTCGCTTGCCGGAATACTGGTAACGAGGAACATTCACTCACGCGCTGATGCGAAGAAATTTTTCGTCCATGATTTAAAGAATCTTTATGATCCGTTCCTTATGAAGGGAATGGAAAAAGCATCCGAAAGGATCATAGAGGTTATAAAGAACAAAGAAAAGATCCTTATTTTCGGTGACTACGATGTTGACGGAACTTCAGGTGTATCCATGTTCCATACATTCCTAAGGGATCTTGGCGTACCCAATGAAGTATTCATTCCAGATAGATTCACAGATGGTTATGGCCTTTCAAACACAGGAATTGATTTTGCCAAAGACCGTGATATAAAATTAATTGTATCAATTGATTGCGGTATAACCGCAGTTGATAAGGTTGAATACGCCAATTCAATCGGAATTGATATGATAATCTGCGACCATCACCAGCCGCCGGCAACCCTGCCAAATGCTTATGCAATTTTAGATGCACTTCAGCCCGGATGTGATTACCCGTTTAAGAGTCTATGCGGTACAGGTGTTGCGTTCAAACTTGTTCAGGCAGTATGCCAAAAGCTTGAGTTAGATGATTGGCAAGGTCTGCTTGATTTTGTAGCAGTAGCAACTGCGGCAGATATGGTTCCCGTAACTGATGAAAACAGAACGCTTATAAGCTATGGCTTTAAGCAGATATTAAGCAATCCGCGTCCAAGCTTTGCTACAATTTTCAAGAATTCAAACTTAAAGCTCGAGCATATTACAACATCAAACGTTGTGTTCACAATTGGTCCCAGAATTAACGCAGTTGGCAGGCTTGGTGATGCGACAAGAGCGGTAAAATTCCTAACCAGCAAATCAATTCTTGAAGCAGAGGAATTAATGAGCGTTCTTGAAATGGAAAACTCTAACCGCAAGAAAATTGACAGCGAAATTTACCTGCAGGCACAATCCTCATACGAAACGTATAAAATAGACACAGTAAATTCCGAAGGCAAAGATGATGTCGCGATTGTTCTGCATAACCCAGAGTGGCACCCGGGTGTGCTTGGCATAATTGCATCAAGAATGGTTGAGAAATATTACCGTCCTTCGATTATACTCACAACATTTAACGGCTATGCTAAAGGTTCGGCAAGGAGCATTAATAATTTCAATATTTACGAAGCTATCAAGCGCACTTCAGAAGAATGCGGGGCGGTTGTTCAGTTTGGAGGACATTTTCACGCGGCGGGAATTGAAATTGAAGTTGAAAAAGTAGAAGAATTCAGAAGTACCTTTAACAGGATAGCAAAAAGTATTATTGCTGATACAGCAGGCGGCAAAGAAATGCTTGTGCCTGAAATTAAAGTTGATGCTGAAATTGATGTTACCGATGTAAATCAAAGGTTTGTGAAGATACTGAGTCATTTTGAACCTTTTGGTCCCGGGAATATGACACCGATATTTTTAACCCGTGAACTGCAGATAGTTGGCGACCCGAAAACATATAACGGTTCAACAACAGTATTTAAGGTCCGCAAAACCAGCCAGAACGGCAACAGGTTTGATAATTACAGCTTTGACTGCGTTTACTACCAGTCACCTGATCTTGATACAACTTCACGGCACTGCTTAAAGACAGGTACAAAGCTTGATCTAATTTATTCAGTAGAGGAAAATCACTGGAACGGCAACACGAAAACGCAGTTCAGGATAAGAGACCTTAAGATCAATTAACAATTAACAAATAACAAATAACAAATTACAATTTTTTAAAAGTAAAGTATTCAAATTTAATATTATATGTCAGGACACTCGAAGTGGTCAACAATCAAACGGAAAAAAGGCGCAATTGATGCAGCCCGGGGTAAAGTATTTACCAAGGTCATAAAAGAAATTACTGTTGCCGCAAGAATAGGCGGCGGTGATGTTGAAACTAATCCAAGGCTAAGGCTTGCAGTAAATACGGCTAAATCAAATAACATGCCGGCTGATAATATTACCCGCGCAATTAAAAAAGGCACCGGAGAGCTTGAAGGTGTAAGTTATGATGAAATAACTTATGAAGGCTATGGTCCCGGCGGTGTTGCATTGATAATTGAATCATTGACCGATAATAAGAACCGGACAGTTGCTGACCTTAGGCATTTGCTCACAAAGAATGGCGGAAATCTTGCTGAATCAGGGGCTGTCAGTTGGAATTTTGAAAGAAAAGGTGTTATTACTGTAGCAAAAGGCGCATACACTGAAGATGACCTGATGAATGTTATTCTTGATGCTGGAGCTGATGACATGACCGATGAAGAAGATTTCTTTGAAGTAACTGCATCCCTTGAAAAATTTGAATCGGTCAGAAAAATAATTGAAGCATCTGCATTGAACGGCGCTAAAATTGATAGCGCATCATTGCAGTATGTGCCTAAACAGACAACAAAGGTTGAAGGCAGCGTAGCAGAATCTACAATAAAACTTATAAGCGTAATTGAAGATAACGATGACGTTCAGAATGTATATTCAAATGCTGAAATTGATGAAAAGGTAATGGAAGAGTTTGGATAATTAGCAACAATTTGTCAAATTACAAATTACAAATTTCAAATTGATAATACTTGGAGTAGATCCCGGAACGCTTTTTACAGGTTATGCTGTATTAAGCGGAGTGAATGAAAAGCTTGAATTGTTATGCTGTGACGTAATTAAGATCCCTTCCAAAAATACGCTTCCGCTCAGACTGAAACAAATATACGATGCCCTTGTTGAAGTAATTGAAAAATATAAGCCGGATGAATTTGCAATAGAAACAGCTTTCTATGGGAAGAATGTTCAGTCAACCCTAAAGCTTGGGCATGCAAGGGGAGTATCAATACTGGCAGCTGTAAACAAACAAATTCCCACAACGGAATACTCACCACGCGAAGTAAAAAAATCTGTTTCAGGTTTAGGCGCTGCTTCAAAAGAACAGGTTAGATTTATGGTATGCAGTATCTTAAAGATTAAAAGTGAATCAATACCAAAGCAGACAGATATATCAGATGCAATAGCCGTTGCGATATGCCATCACAATAAAATGCTGGGTGGCTCGGTTAAAAAGAGTAAGAGTAATTCATGGGAGTCATATGTTAAGAATAACCCTAAAAAAGCAAAAATTCAGAAGTAAAGAATAAATAATGCAATAATGATTGATTATATTAAAGGTAAATTAATAAGTAAAAAAGTAACAAGTATTGTTATTGAATCTGGAGGTATTGGTTATAATATCCATTCAACTTTAGGTACTGTTGAAAACACAGGTAAGCCCGGAGATGAAGTTAAGGTATCGGTTCATTTACACATAAAGGATAACCCGTTTTCCGTAATGCTTTATGGCTTCAGGGATGATAATGAAAGGGAGTGTTTCAGGCAGATAATATCTGTATCAGGTATTGGTCCAAAGACCGCGCTCAGTATTCTATCAGCAATAAATTACAATGAACTTATTGAAATGATATCAAAAGGTAATTACCATCCTTTAACATCAATTTCGGGAGTCGGTAAAAAAACAGCGGAACGCCTTGCAATGGAGCTGAAAGATAAATTAGGTAAGATGGATACAGATACTACTATTGTGAATGTAAATTCAGGGCAGTTAGGCGAGCTTGGCAAGGCGTATGAGGTTATTTCAGCTTTAATGGTACTTGGCTACAACAGGCTTGATGCTGATAAAATGGTAAAAACCATTTCAGGAAGAAGCAATTTTATGGATTTAACTACAGAAGAGATAGTAAGGGAAATATTAAGGGGAAAATAAGAGAACGAAAAAAATTATTTCTTCTGCAGCATTAAATGCTTTAGGAGAAGCACTTGTGAATATATATTGGTATAAAGATGATCTCAAAAGGTTTTTGATGGGGAATATTAATGATCCTTATATTTTATCTAATCTAAACTGGGATGACTATAAAAGAAATATAGTTAAAAAGTTGCTTGATATACTGACCCGTAACCAAGAAAAATACCAAAGGGAAATAATCGATTTAATGTTTTCCGTTTGTGATTTCACAGATTTTAGCCATCTTAGAAATTTGGAGGATGGAATTGATAAAGAAAAAAAAGCTAATTCAGCAGTATCTGCTTTAAAAAAATATGTTGTCACTTTTAAAGAAATAATACGTGAAGAAAGCGAATTAGAAAAAAGAAAAGCTAGTTATGAATCGAGAATAGTACAAAAGCAGGGTATTCAAGACAGGTTAAAAAAATTAAAAGATTTATTTAATGAGCTAGCCTTATCAAAAGATAAGCAAAAAAGAGGTTTTATTCTTCAAGATATATTACGAGATTTGTTTGATATTTTTGACCTTGATCCTAAAGCTTCATTTGCAATAGCTGCTGAGCAAATTGATGGTTCATTTACGTTTGACAGTAATGATTTCATTGTAGAAGCTAGATGGAGAGAAGAACCAGCAGATAGAGCGAGTTTGGACGAATTTAATATGAAAGTTGCGAGAAAACTTGATAATACTTTGGGCTTATTTATTTCTATTAATGGATTTAATAAAAGTGCTTTAGATATATATGAACAAACAAGAAGTATGATGATTTTAATGGATGGTATGGATTTGATTGCTGTTTTAGAAGAAAGAATTGATTTAAAGGAGCTTTTACTCCGAAAAAGGCGACACGCTTCACAAACTGGAAAGATATTTATAAGTGTCAATGAAATCTTGAAAAATTAAGAAAATATTTACAATGTTCAACCAGTAAGATTATTCAAAATGAAAAAAGTTGCAATACTTATACTTAAAGCAGTAAATATTTTAGTATTAATAATATTTAGTATTTGGTTTTCAAAAGGGTATGATTTTGAACCATTAATTGGAGTTGTTGTAACATCAATTTCATTATTAGGTCTGGAATATTGGCAAAATATTTC
>JAYTUN010000133.1:0-5666 GCA_043744495.1 Ignavibacteria bacterium | reverse complement strand
GTACCCCTGATTAAATGATCCCGAGTGCTCGGGATCATTTTATCATCAACATTTTTTTAGTTTCTGTACTAAAACCGTCTGAAACTGAATAAAAATATATTCCACTTGATAAGATCTTCCCATCAAATTCAATTTCATAAGTACCGTTTGTAAGGTTTGAATATTCAAATGTTAATGCGGTTTTGCCCAATATATCAAAAACACTGAATTTAATATTGCCACTACTCTTTATGCTTCCTATATCAAATCTTATCTTTGTTACCGGATTAAAAGGATTAGGATAATTTTGATATAATTTGAATACTTTCGGGATGTTATTATTACTTATTATTCCAATAGGCGGCGGAGTTATGAATGAATATTTTTGGGCTGTATTTAATATATTCGGATTTTTAAATCCACCAAACAAATAAAAATAATTTGAATCTGTACCGCTCTTTACTGCAAATGTAGAAATATTACCTACAGTATCTCCGGAAACCGGTAAAAATTTTGTCCAATAACCTGAAATGCCGTTATAGCTTAGCCCCCAAATATTATTTATAGATTGTGAACCATTCATTGCCGGTCCAAAAAGCATATAATCATTCCATTTTGCTCCTGCCACCCTGTAAACACCTGTTCCAAACGGAGTACTGCCAATCAATAACCACGTAATTAATATTGTATCAGAATTAATAACAGATATTTTTCCTTTAAACACTGTATTCAAATTTCCGGCATTATATCCGCCAACTACGTATATAGATGTATCATTGCTTAGAATATTAACTTCTGAATGGGCAGTTGTTATGTTCACCGGAAACAATGTTGAGTTTTGCCATGAATTAAATGCAGGATTATAAATTCTAACCAGGTTTTTGGGTCCCGTAAACCCATTGATAGAGCCTCCAATTGTAATTATTAAGCTGTCATTTATTACACATACTGCTGCTTCATGTAAAAATGGAGCTGGCATTGTATCAGCTATAGACCATGTATTCTGCGGTAATGAATATTTATATATAATACCATCAGCAGTGTTAAAAGTAGAACCTACCGACCCTACCAGGTATAGATTATCCTTTACTCTTACAAGCTTGCCTGACCATCTGCCCTGCGGTAATGATGCAGCTTGCTGATATGTATTTGATGTAATATCATACCACCAGCATGTATCATTTGGTACTGAGCTCTGCTTTAATCCGCCGCATATAAAAATTTTATTTGTAACTGAATAATAATATGAGTTTACTCCAATTATCGCTTTCGGCAGGTTATTTAACCTGCTCCATACACCCTGCACATATAGGTTGGTATCAAGCATTAAATCTGAATTTTTTTGATAAATTACATTATTTGCATTGTCAGGGGAGAAAATAGGGTTTTCCTGCGGAAAAACTGAGCCTGTTACCAACAGGCAAATAATAAATGGAATTAATTTTTTTAACATATACAAGGTTATGCAATTTTTAATTGATTTTCAATTTAAAAATTTTAATAAAAAACCTTCATATCTTTACCGCTCGTGTCAGGTCCTCGGAGACCTGACACAATAAATCTTCATACCTGACACAATAAATCTTCATTATCCGTCAGGTTTGTCCAAAGGACTCATTCAGAGAAAACTTTACGGGAGCTTTGCAATGACTTTTGCGAGGAGCGGAGCGACGAAGCGGGTACCCTCTGGGTCATCTCATAAATTTTACCGCTCGTGTCAGGTCCTCGGAGACCTGACACAAGCAAAACAATAAACCCCCATTGTAACTAATTAATAACCCAATAATATCGTTAAATCAAAACAAGACTAATACTCAGGCACCAAATCCCCCCTTTGCCAAAGGGGGGAGGATATTTTCAGTTTTCATTAATCCACAATTAATCTTAAAACAAAATCCTACATTTATTTAAGATGGGGGTTCTGACTTTAGGGTTTAAAAAAATCCCGCAGAGTCCAAAAAACAGAAACTCTGCACGTGGGGGATTTAGAGTCTGAAGATTGATATAATGTAAATTGAAATAATAAATTGAGTTTACGTAAACTAGCAATTGGGGTTAATCCTTAATGAGCCTTGGCGGTGGATGGCTACGCCTTACTCCGTCTTTGCGGAGGAAAAGGTTGCTTTTTTATACATAAAAAAAACCCGCTTATTTCTAAGCGGGTTTAAAAAATAATTTTTTTAAATAAAAATTATTTTACTAATAGCATCTTCTTTGTTGCGCTGAAATCGCCAGCTTCAAGTCTGTAGAAGTAAACGCCTGATGACAATACTGATGCATCAAAGTTAACTTCATAAACGCCTGAATTTCTGAATTCATTAACTAATGTCTTTACTTCTCTGCCTAATATATCAAATACGACTAATTTCACATTATCGCCTTTTGGCATTGTGAATTTAATTGATGTTGACGGGTTGAACGGATTAGGATAGTTCTGACTTAAACTGTAGTAGTTAGGTATTTCAGTTGTATGAATACCGCCTGTTGGGCATCGCCAGGTTAAAACTACGCACCATCTTCTTAAAAAGCCTACGTCACCTGCTGCTACATCAGCAATAGAGAGTCTCCACCATCCGTCTGTAAGTATGGTATTAAAAGGAGTCAATGGATTTGAAGGTCTGAATGATCCTGTGAAAGGAGCCGTACCTGAAGCAATTGGAGTTGTAGCTGAGTCATCTAATACAGTGTTTATAAAGTTATCACCTGAACCGCCAACCTGATTGATAATAACAACGCTTGTAGTACCTTTATTTAAAGTGAAAATTAAATCTGAATCCCATGTATGTAAAACTGTATCAATTCTTACATTAACGTCAAGTACGTCGCATGCGCTTCCAAGTGCAACCTGAACTGAGTCTCTTGAAGTCTGGTTATCAAGTATAGGAATGTTTAATCCGCCTCTGCAATACGGTGTCTGCTGACCCGGAGGTGGTGGAGGAGCAGGACACAATGTATCTGTTAACACATTTGCCTGAGGAATTGAATACGGCGGTGATAAAATTAAACCGCTTGCAACCATAAATCTCCATATATTACCTGTTCTTGAACCTGAGCCTAAGAATGTAGCTGATGTTGTTTGCGCATAACTTGGCATTAAAGTCCAAACATTTGCTCCCGGACTGTATCTGTAAATTGTGTTTGACATTGCAAAACCGGCAACAGAACCAGGTCCAACTATAATTCCCTGGCATCCCCATGGGGCAGCGTCAAATCTATGTAGTGATGTACCCGGGTAAACCGCGCCGGTAGAATTCCATGTTATTATAGATCTATCTGCCTGACTGATAACACCTCTGTAAACTATATTAGAAAGTCCTGCGTTATAGCCTGTTCCGCCGCATACATAAACTATAGTATCGCCTGATATTGCCATAGCTCCGCCGCTTCTTGCTGCAGGCAGCACAGATGCAGGTCTCCATGTATTGGAAATAGAGTTATAAACATTTACATTTGCTGTAGCATTTCCAGTTCCGCCTGCAAGACCGCCTACTACATAAATCAAACTATCCTGGTAACCTGCAGCTTTACCGTCAGCAATTTGTGTAGGATAAGCTGCTGCGTTTGTAAGCCATGTGTTTGTTGTTATGTTGTATCTTTTAACTTCAGTTGTTGCTGATGTAAAAGCGCCGCCCGGTCCGATACCACCAACTACATAAGCAGTGGTAGTAAGCCTTGTTGCGCTGGTATAGAATACTAATACAGGAGACATTGGTGCGCCTACTGACCACGCATTTGTTGTAGCATTATATATGCTTACAACACTGCTGTTAGTGCCTGAGCCGGTTTCATCACCGCCAAAACAGTAAAGCCAGTTGGTATCATTTCTTGAATATCCGACACCTGTACCATGATATCTTGTAGGTGCCGGCATGTTTGTTGCTGGTGCCCACAATGGTACTAAATCAGTATTGGAAAACGTTGGCTGTGAGTTATCCTGTGTAATAACACCGCCATTGTTAATGTAATTAATAACCGTTGGGTTATCATTTACACCCGAATACATGAAACCTAAAACAATAGAAAAAACTGCGATAATTGAAAATAAGAATATAAACTTATTTCTCATTTTTTTATTCTCCGTTTGTTTAAAAATAGTTAATTGAATAGTGCATTATATCATTTTTTGTTCTTGTTGTCAAGTGATTTTTTGTTAAATAAAATTTTCAGTTATTGCGTTTTTCATTAATTTTTAGCATATTTATACTTGTATGACCCCTTTTATATTCAAGTCAATCTAAAAAATATGAAATATTCCAAAAACTACTCCATAAAAAAGTCTAATTCAGATATTAAGCGAAGCATCTTTCGGATTGATTCTTCGCTTTACTTTCCACCAGAATGGACTCTTTCAGAGCAGGATGCCGTGCATAATGTTTCAAGTGATTATGATGCAAAATTTCCTTTGATAATTTTTGCTCATGGGTTTAAAGGATTTAAAGACTGGGGAGGTTTCCCCTATTTATGCAAAAAACTTGCTGAAAATGGTTTTGCAGTATTGAGCTTTAATTTCAGTCATAACGGAGTAGATAAATCCTCTCCAATGGATTTTACCCAACTTGACCTTTTTGCCGATAACACACATTCCATCGAGCTCAGCGATCTAAAAACAGTAATAGATTTTACGACTGAAATTGCAAAGGAATTTCCTATCGATTTAAATAAGATCGGCTTGCTTGGACATTCAAGAGGCGGAGGTATATCAATTATCGCAGCGGCTGATGATAGCAGAATAAATGCATTGGTCACACTTGCATCAATTGCAAAATTTGATCGCTATACAGATGAACAGAAAAAAAGATGGCGTGAAAAAGGATATATCGAAATTCCAAATACCCGGACAAACCAAATGATGAGAATGAATATTGATCTACTAAATGATATAGAAAATAATCTGGAAAAACTTAATATATTAAGTGCAGCAGGAAGACTTATTAAACCTTTTATGATAATTCATGGCATGGAAGATCTTGCGGTAAAACATACCGATGCTGAATTGATAAATGAATCTTCTGATCCATTATTAACAGAACTGCATATAATAGAGAATACAGGGCATACATTTGGCGTTGAACATCCTTTTAAGGGCACAACAAAAGCATTTGAAGAAGTTATAGAACTGACTACAGGGTTTTTCAGTAAGAACCTAATTTAGTAGGGAACTCATCGATATCAGTTTTAATGCTCGTATTATGACTAAATTATTTTACGTAAAGAGAAATGATGAGATTGCTTCGGGACTTCGTCCCTCGCAAAGGATGCTTTTTTGCGAGGCGTTTTTTGCCGAAGCGGGCACCCTCTGGGTCATCCCATGAGAGAAACTGTATTACCGTTCGTGTCAGATCCTCGGAGATCTGACACAATAAATCTTTATCCGTCAGGTTTGTCCAAAGGACTCCTACGGAGAGAACCTTACGGGAGCTTTGCAATGACTTTTGCGAGGAGCGGAGCGACGAAGCGGGTACCCTCTGGGTCATCTCATAAATTTTACCGCTCTTGTCAGATCCTCTCCGTAGGAGTCCTTTGGACAGACCTGACACAAATAAATCCAAAAAAATAATCAGGATTTACTAAATTACTCAAGTTGACCTCCTCCGATACAGAAACCGTTAAAACTTCTCTTTTTATCATTTCCCCCTATCAGGGGGAACACAAGGGGGTCATAGCTTAAATTAAACTTATTATTACTC